>NZ_JBOHCV010000488.1:0-10307 GCF_050698815.1 Streptomyces sp. | reverse complement strand
CGCGGATGCGCGGCGGCGCGCGGTGGCGCCGGCGCGGCGTGGGTCGGTCAGTTGATGGCCTTGATCAGCTCACCGCCGGTCGTGTCGCCACTGAGCTCCCAGAAGAAGGAACCGCCCAGCCCCTTCTGATTGCCCCAGTTCGTCTTGCTTCCGATCGTCGCCGGGGTGTCGTAGCTCCACCAGTTGTTGCCGCAGTGCGCGTACGCGGTGCCCGCGACCGTACCGTTGGAGGGGCACTTGCTCTTGAGCACCTTGTAGTCGTCGATGCCCTGCTCGTACGTGCCGGGCGCGGGACCGCTCGCCGTCCCGCCCGGCGCCGCCTGGGTGACGCCGGTCCAGCCGCGTCCGTAGAAGCCGAGGCCGAGCAGCAGTTTGCTCGCCGGGACTCCCATTCCGGTCAGCTTCTCGATGGTCGCCGTGGCGTTGAAGCCGTCCTTCGGGATGCCGTCATAGCCGGTCAGCGGCGAGTGCGGGGCGGTGGGGCCCTGTGCGTCCCAGGCGCCGAAGTAGTCGTAGGTCATGGGCAGATACCAGTCGGCGTACTGGGCCGCGCCGGCGTAGTCCGTAGCCTCCAGCTTGCCGCCCGCGGAGGCGTCGGCGGTGATCGCGGCCGTGACGAGTTTGCCTCCGCCGAGCTTCGCGCGCAGCGCCTTCATCACGTTCGTGAAGGCCTGCGGGCCGCTCGTGTCGCAGGTCAGTCCGCAGGCGTTGGGGTACTCCCAGTCGATGTCGATGCCGTCGAAGAGTCCGGCCCAGCGCGAGTCGTTGAGGAGGTTCGCGCAGGATTCGGCGAACGCCGCCGGGTTCTTCGCGGCCTCGCCGAAGCCGCCGGACCAGGTCCAGCCGCCGAAGGACCACAGCACCTTCAGGCCGGGGTGCTTCTTCTTCAGCTTGAGCAGCTGGTTGAAGTTGCCGCGCAGCGGCTGGTCCCAGGTGTCCGCCTGGCCGTCGACGCTCTGGTCGGCGGTGTAGGCCTTCTCGTAGTCGGCGTAGCCGTCGCCGACGGTGCACTTGCCGCCCTGGACGTTGCCGAAGGCGTAGTTGATGTGGGTGAGTTTGTTCGCGGATCCGGACGTCTCGATGTTCTTGACGTGATAATTGCGCTGGTATACGCCCCAGTTGGTGAAGTAGCCCACCACCTTGCCGGCGGCAGAGGCCTGTTGGGCCGATTGCTGCGCCGAGTGAGCCGTCTGCTGCTTCCCGGTCTCCCGTGCCGTTGCCGCTCCGGCGGCACCGGCGCCACCGGCCAGCAGTGAGGCGGCCAGCACGGCCGTGGCGCCGGCGGCGACGAGGGCGAAGAGCCCGCGCCGGGCGGTTCGTGGCCGGCTTCGCTGTCGTCGTACCTGAAGTCTGATCATGGTTCTCCTCGCGGACGTGGGGGCGGGAGGTTCGCGCCGAAATCTAGAAGGACTAGACCAGTACGTCAATGGTCCGAACCAATATCCGCAATCCCCGTCCACGCGCCCTCACCTCGCGCCCCCGCCGGCCCCGTGCGCCCGTGACGCGCGTGCCGCCGATCGGGCATACTCCTTTTCGCCCCAGCCGCTGGTCAGCCGCCGTCGCAACCCGGCGCGGCACCATCACGGCAGGGGAGTGTCACTCCGGTCGCGGCGACCCTGCCCGTGGACCGAACACGGCGGCGCCACCACACCCCGGTCCGTCGCCCGCAGCCCTCAACAGGAGGAGAGCGTCACGATGCCCGAGTACGGACCGCGGCCGGTGGACCGCCAACTGCCCACCCAGGAAGCCCGCGATCTGCTGGCACTCGTACGCGAACTGGTCCAGCGGGAGATCCGCCCACCCGCGAGCGAGGACGAGCGGGCGGCCCGCTTCCCCCGTGAGACCTGCACCCTGCTCTCCGGCTCCGGGCTGCTCGGCCTCCCCTACTCTCAGGAGTACGGCGGCGGCGACCAGCCCTATGAGGTCTATCTCCAGGTGCTCGAGGAGCTCGCCGCCGCGCGCCTCACCGTCGGTATGGGCACCAGCGTGCACACCCTCTCCTGCCACGCCCTGGCCCACTTCGGCAGCAAACAGCAGCGCGCCGACCACCTCCCCGCCATGCTCGGGGGCGGCCTCCTCGGCGCGTACTGCCTCTCGGAGCCGGCCTCCGGCTCCGACGCCGCCTCCCTGAGCACCCGCGCCACCCGGGACGGCGACGACTGGATCCTGGAGGGCACCAAGGCCTGGATCACCCACGGTGGTGTCGCCGACTTCTACACGGTCTTCGCCCGTACCGCCGAGGAGGGAGCGCGCGGCATCACCGCCTTCCTCGTCCCCGGCGACGCCGCCGGGCTCGGTGCGGCGGCACCCGAGCGCAAGATGGGACTGCAGGGATCACCCACCGCGCAGGTCCACTTCGACGGCGTACGCGTCAGCGACACCCGGCGTCTCGGTGACGAGGGGCAGGGCTTCACCATCGCCCTGTCCGCGCTCGAGTCCGGCCGCCTGGGCATCGCCGCCTGCGCCGTCGGTGTCGCCCAGGCCGCCCTGGACGAGGCCGTCGCGTACACCCGTGGCCGCGAGCAGTTCGGCCGCCCCGTCGCCGACTTCCAGGGCCTGCGCTTCATGCTCGCCGACATGGCCACCCAGATCGAGGCGGGGCGGGCCCTCTACCTCACCGCGGCCCGGCTGCGGGACGGCGGCCACCCCTTCGGCCGGGAGGCCGCCATGGCGAAGCTGTTCTGCACCGACGCCGCGATGCGGGTGACCACCGACGCCGTCCAGCTGCTCGGCGGCTACGGCTACACCATGGACTTCCCCGTCGAGCGGTACCTGCGTGAGGCCAAGGTCCTGCAGATCCTCGAGGGCACCAACCAGATCCAGCGCATGGTCATCGCCCGGCACCTCACAGGCCCCGAGAGCGACCGCGGGATCCGCCGAACGTAGAAGGCGCACGTACGGGCGGGCGGGCCGGCGGCTCGGGCGTCCGGGCCGCCCGTACCGTCCGCTACGCCGCCGCCAGCACCTCCTCGACCACCTTCTTGTCGAGCGCGGCCCGCACCAGACCCGCCGCCAGCCGGGCACGGTCGCGCTCGGCGACCAGCCCGGACAGCTTTTCGGCCGACCGGGGCAGGCCGAGCCGTTCGGCACCCTGCTGTGCCTTGCCGTCGAAGTACGGGCCGAACTCCGGCCACACCTCCTGCACTTCCCGCAGGAAGATGTCAGTGCCGGTCGGCCCGATACCCGGCACGTCCAGCAGCCGCTTCTTCGGATCCGGGTCCTCACGCAGTCTGCGCAGATCACCCCGGTACTCCCGCAGCAGCAGCTCCGCGCCGTCACCCAGCTGGGTGGCCGTGCGCTCGTCGTATCGCCGGTAGCCGCCCACGCCGAGCGCGTCCACCCGCTGCTGCCAGCTCGCTTCCGACATCCGCCGCGGGTCCCGCAGCCCGGCGTCCGACAGTGCCCGGGAGGCCGCCACCGCGATGCTCGCCTGGATGCGGGCACTGAGCAGCAGGGACAGCACCAGCAGCCGGTACAGCGGCGAGGGGGTGTCACGCAGCGCGATACCCGCCTGGCCGGCGTAGGTCCTGCCGTGCAGGTCCAGCAGCGCTCGTACTGTCGCCTCGTCCTTCGCCGACTTCCGCGGCGCTTTCGTCTGTGTCATGACGGCCTCACTCACCGGTCTGCGGCAGGGGACGCCACGAGTGCCCGCCGGGCACCCGAAATCCACCTCCCCGAGCTCCGGAGGCCCCGGCCGGAGCAACGGCCGTCGCTACGGGCGGTGCGGCTCCCGTACCGCATGACCGCTCGCGCGGCCCGCGTGTGAGAACGGCTGCATCCGCCAGTCCAGCCCCTCCGGGAGCGTCAGCAGCGCGCTCACATCGTGCTCCTGAAGTCCCGGGATCGTGCACAGCGGCGCGGCCTGCGCCGCGGCCCGTCCCGACCCCTGGCACACCGTCAGCCCGAACGGCTTCCAGGGCGACGCGCACAGCGCGTGCTGCGGCAGGTTCTCCTCCTCGGCGAGCAGGGCGATCGGCTGCCCGCAGTCCGGGCAGCTCACCCGGAAGATCTCGTAGGTTTCCGTCTCGTACGCCTCAGCGGTCAGCGCCTCCTCCATCGCCGCCACGGCGGCGGCTTCAGACGTGCGGACCCGCTTCACAGTGCGCATGCAATCCCCCTCGGGTGAACCGGCCGGGCATCTCGCCTCCGGCCACAGCAAGCACTTCCCGTGGCGCCATCCGCGTAATCGCCGCCCGCCCAGTGACACGAAAGCGTGAGTGTGGCCTTCGTCACACATCGGGCCCGCAGTGCCGGCCGGTTCCGCGTCCGCTGTGCCGGAGCGTGCCCGGCGCAGTAGGTTGACCTGCTGTGGAGGAACTGGACCGGCAAATCGTCGATCTGCTCGTCAAGGACGGGCGGATGAGCTACACCGACCTGGGCAAGGCCACCGGCCTGTCCACCTCGGCGGTGCACCAGCGTGTGCGTCGGCTGGAGCAGCGCGGTGTCGTCCGCGGTTACACCGCACTCGTCGATCCCGAGTCGGTCGGTCTGCCGCTGACGGCCTTCATCTCCGTCAAGCCGTTCGACCCCAGCGCACCGGACGACATCGCCGAACGGCTCGCCGACGTACCGGAGATCGAGGCCTGTCACAGCGTCGCCGGCGACGAGAACTACATCCTTAAGGTGCGCGTCGGCACCCCCATCGAACTCGAACACCTCCTCGCCCGCATCCGCTCGCTCGCCGGCGTCTCCACCCGTACGACGGTCGTTCTCTCCACCCCCTACGAGGCGCGCCCGCCCCGCATCTGACATCGCCGCCCGGGCCGGTACGGACGCGACCGGCGAACCCCCGCACGGCGTCCGCGTGCGCCCGGGCGGGAGACTGTCGCCATGAACGACAGCGCCGCCCACGGCCACGACAACCGCACCGTCCTGCTGCGCGGGGGAGAGGTGCACAGCCCCGCCGACCCGTTCGCGACCGCGATGGTGGTCGAGGGCGGCAGCATCGCCTGGATCGGCTCCGAAGGCGCCGCCGACTCCTTCGCCGAAGGTGTCGAGGAGACCGTCCACCTCGACGGCGCACTGGTCACCCCGACCTTCACCGACGCACACGTGCACACCACCGCCACGGGCCTGGCGCTGACCGGCCTCGACCTGACCGGTGCCCGTACGCTGCGGGACGCGCTCGACCGGATCCGCGCGCACGCCGCGGTCCGGCCCGGGGACCGGGTGCTGCTCGGCCACGGCTGGGACACCACCGGCTGGCCCGAGGGACGCCACCCCACCCGGGCCGAGCTCGACGAGGCCGCCGGCGGCCGCCCCCTCTACCTCAGCCGCATCGACGTGCACTCGGCTCTCGCCACCACCGCACTCCTCGACCTTCTCCCCGGCATCACCCGGCGCACCGGCTACACCGAGGGCGAACCCCTGACCCGCGACGCCCACCACGCCGCCCGCGAGCGGGCCCACGGCTCCCTCACCACCGCCCAGCGCGCCGAGGCCCAGCGGGCAGCGCTCGAGCACGCCGCCTCCCTCGGCATCGGCGACCTGCACGAGTGCGCGGGCCCCGACATCTCCGGCGAGGACGACTTCACCGCCCTGCTCGCGCTCGCCGCCGAGGAGGACAACGGCCCCCGCGTGCACGGCTACTGGGCCGAGCCGGTCACCTCCGCCGCGGGCGCCGCCCGGATCCGGGCGCTGGGCGCCGTCGGCGCAGGCGGTGATCTCTTCGCGGACGGGGCACTCGGCTCGCACACCGCACACCTCACCGCCCCCTACGCCGACGCCCCGCACACCGGCACCGCCTACCTCGACGCCGAAGCCGTCGCCGCACACGTCACCGCCTGCACCGAGGCCGGACTCCAGGCGGGTTTCCACGCCATCGGCGACGGCGCCGTCACGGCCGTGACCCAGGGCGTGCGGGCAGCCGCCGAGCGGGTCGGCCTGGACCGGGTACGCGCCGCGCGGCACCGCGTCGAACACGCCGAGATGCTCACGGGGCAGACCATCGCCGAGTTCGCCGAGTTCGCCCTCACCGCCTCCGTACAGCCCGCCTTCGACGCCGCCTGGGGTGGCGCGGAGGGTATGTACGCCACCCGGCTCGGCACGGAGCGCGCCCGCACCCTCAACCCGTACGCCGCGCTCCTGCGCGCGGGGGTACCGCTGGCCCTCGGCTCCGACAGCCCGGTCACCCCCCTCGACCCGTGGGGCACCATCCGGGCCGCCGCCTTCCACCGGACCCCCGAGCACCGCATCTCCGTACGAGGCGCCTTCACCGCCCACACCCGTGGCGGGCGGCGCGCCGTCGGCCAGGACGACGCGGGCGTCCTCGTCCCCGGCGCTCCGGCCGACTACGCGCTCTGGCGAACCGGCGACCTGATCGTCCAGGCCCCCGACACCCGGGTCGCCAACTGGTCCACCGATCCCCGCTCCGGCACCCCCGGACTGCCCGACCTGACGCCCGGCGGTCAACTCCCCGTCTGCCTGCGGACGGTGGTGGCGGGACGCACCGTCCACGCACGGCCGAACGAGTGATGTGTGCGCGTCCCGTACGGCCGAACCTGCGTGCCCCGGGACCGTCGTGACCCCGCTGCCTCCTCGGCAGTGACCTGCTGATTCGGCGAAACGCCGCAGGTAGCGTGGCTGTTGACAGGCGATGCCCGAGGCCCGGTAGGTTCGGCCAGGTCCACCACAGGACGTCCGGCTTGCCATTCCGCGCGCAGTCGTCGAACGCCGCTGGGCCAGGGGGTGGTGTGCCGCACCGGGACACCACCACTGGGAGCCAGGTCCAGCGCCCACGGCACGGGGGCGGGAGGTTCAGGCTGGCCGGCAGGTGCGACCCGGGTGGGGCCCGGATGCTCAGTAGACAACGGCTCTCGGTCGACTCGCAGCCAGCGGGTCCCAGGTCGGCCCGAAGGGCACCGGGCCCCCATCCGCAGCAGACGTCGCAGGCGCACGGTGAATCCGAACCCACGGCCCGCGCACGTGCCCGCGCGTTATACGGTCACTTCACCACCGCACGACCTGCAGGAAGGCCGCGACCGTGCCATCGGGTTCCGACACCACCGCCGCATCAGCCGTCGGCGGCACGTCCGCCGACGGCCCGGGTAGCTCCGGGGGGACGCCGCGAGCACGCCGCCGGACGACGCCAGGGGACGGCGGGGCCGGCGTCACGGACTCCGCGGAAGGCGACGCCACGGGCACAGCGGCCGCAGCCGGGGAAAGCCCAACCGGGGACCGGACGGAGCCGCGGCCGGGCCGGATCCGGCGGCTGGGCCGCTTCGCCCGCCGGGAGGCTCCGCGTACGGGCTGCGCCGTCACGGCAGGTGTCGCGCTCGCTCTCGCCTTCCCGCCGTACGGACTCTGGCTGCTGTCGCTGGCCGCTGTCGCCACGCTCAGCCTGCTCACCCGCGGCCGTACCGTCCGGCAGGGCGCCTGGACCGGCCTCGCCTTCGGCTGGCCCTTCTTCACCGTGCTGCTCAAGTGGCTCCATGTCGTGGGCTGGGACGCCGTATTGGGCCTCGCCTTCGTCGAATCGCTGTTCATCGCCGTGCTCGGCGCCGCCCTCGCCCTCACCTCGCGGCTGCCCCTGTGGCCGCTGTGGGGCGCCTGCCTGTGGGTCGCCGAGGAGTGGGCCCGCGACCGGGCACCGTTCGGCGGGTTCCCGTGGGGACGGCTCGCCTTCGCCAACACCGGCTCGCCCTACACGCCGCTCGCCGCACTCGGCGGCGCGCCGCTGGTCACCTTCGCCGTCGCGCTGACCGGCACCCTGACCGCCGCGGCAGCCGCAGCCGCCTGGCACAGTCTCCGCCGTGCCCGAACGGCGGAGACGGTGGACACGGCGGCCGACGCGCCCCGCCCGCGCCTTCGCGGGGCCGCGACTCTCCGGCCCCTCCTCGGCTCCCTGGCGCTCGCCATGGCCGTCACCGCGGCCGGTTACGCCGTGCCGGTGCCCACCGCGGCCGACGACAGCGTCGACATCGCCGTCGTCCAGGGCAACGTGGAGAAGCCCGGCATGGACTTCCTCGGCCGCCCCATGAAGATCCTCAACAATCACGTCGACGCCACCCTCGACCTCGCACGCAAGGTCAAGGCGGGCAAGGCCGAGCGGCCCGACCTGGTCATCTGGCCCGAGAACGCATCCGACCTCGACCCGTTCAAGTGGCCCGAGGCAGGCGACCGCATCGATGAGGCCGCCCGGGCGATCGGCGTCCCCATCCTGGTCGGCGCGCTCGTCGACCACCCCACCAAAGAGGGCTACGTCGAGAACCAGGGCATCGTCTGGGACCCGAAGAAGGGCCCCGGCGCCTCGTACACCAAGCAGCACCCGGTGCCCTTCGGCGAATACGTACCCTTCCGGGACCAGCTCAGCAAGGTCATCAGCCGGCTGCAGCGCGTTCCCCGCGACTTCTGGCCGGGCGACCACACGGGTGTCCTGCAGACCGGCCCCGCCCGTCTCGGGGACGTCATCTGCTTCGAGGTCGCCTACGACGAGATCCCGCGGGACACCGTCAGGGCGGGCGCCCGCGCACTGGTCGTCCAGACGAACAACGCCACCTACGGCAACACCGGCCAGCCCGAGCAGCAGCTGGTGATGTCCAAACTCCGCGCCGTCGAGCACGGCCGTGCCGTGGTCACCGCCGCACCCAGCGGCATCAGTGCCGTCGTCGCCCCCGACGGCACTGTCCAGCAGCGCACCGAGGAGTTCGAACGGGACGTCATCACCGCCCGACTTCCACTGCGGGACGACATCACCCCGGCCGACCGCGTCGGCGCCGCACCGGAGTGGATGCTCGCTATGGTGGGCGTCCTCTCCTGCGCCGGGGCCTGGTACGTCGGGCGACGCGAGCGGCCCGCGCGGGAGGCGAAGCAGGCACGGCGGAACCACGAGGGGCAGCAGCGGTGACGGACGGCGGACGGCGGCGGGAGTACGGGCCGCTCGGCACGGTTTTGGTGATCATCCCGACCTACAACGAGGCCGACAACATCGAGCCCGTACTCACGCGGGTGCGCTCGGCCGTGCCCGAGGCGCACGTTCTCATCGCCGACGACAACAGTCCCGACGGCACCGGCAAGATCGCCGACGAACTGGCGGCCCATGACGAGCACGTCCAGGTGCTGCACCGAAAGGGCAAGGAGGGCCTGGGCGCCGCATATCTCGCGGGCTTCCGCTGGGGCATCGAGCACGGCTACGGCGTCCTGGTGGAGATGGACGCCGACGGCTCGCACCAGCCCGAGGAACTGCCCCGCCTGCTCACCGCGCTCAAAGGCGCCGACCTGGTGCTCGGATCGCGGTGGGTACCGGGCGGCCGGGTCGTCAACTGGCCGCGGTCGCGCGAATTCATCTCCCGTGGCGGCAGCACGTACTCACGGCTGCTGCTCGATGTGCCGCTACGGGATCTGACCGGCGGCTTCCGCGCCTTCCGTGCCGGGACCCTGCAGGGGCTGGGCATGAACGCCGTCGCCTCCCAGGGCTACTGCTTCCAGGTCGACCTCGCCCACCGGGCCGTGCGCGCCGGATTCCATGTGGTCGAGGTGCCGATCACCTTCGTCGACCGCGAGCACGGCGACTCCAAGATGAGCCGCGACATCGTGGTCGAGGCACTGTGGCGGGTCACCGCATGGGGTGTACGGGGCCGGGTGAAAAGAATCCTCGGCCGCAGGCACACTTGAACCATGACGAGCCGTGCACCGTACCCGCAGGAATCACCACGTGAGCAGCCGGGCTCCGGGACCTCCGGAGGTCCCGGGGGAGCGGGCGCGGACCTTGGCCGCCGCCCCCGCGTCCGCAGACTCATCCCGCTGGCAGTTGCGGCTTGGGCCGTTCTGGAGATCTGGCTGCTGACCCTCGTCGCGGAGGCGGCCGGCGGCCTGGCCGTGCTGGCACTGCTGGTCGCGGGCTTCCTGCTGGGGGCCTTCGTCATCAAGCGGGCGGGGCGGCGTGCCTGGCGCCGGCTGGCCGAGAACGTCCAGAAGGCACAGCAGGCGCAGCATGAACGGGGCGCGCCGGACGGCGAGGGCGAGAGCGGTGCGGGCCGCGGCAGTGGGGGCAACGCCCTCGCGATGCTCGGCGGGCTGCTCCTCATGGTGCCCGGGCTCGTCTCGGACGTGGCCGGGCTGCTCTGCGTCTTTCCGCCCACCGCCGCTGTGATGCGCCGCGCCACGCAGCGCTACCTCGAGCGCCGGGCAGGCTTCGCGCCCGGCACCATCGGGGACGCCTACCAGCAGACCCGCAAGGCGGAGGAGCAGATGCGCATCCACCGCCCGGACGGCAAGGTCGTCGAGGGTGAGGTCATCCGCGACGACGGCCCGTCCACCCGCTGACCGGACCGCACGTGACAGCGGGGGCCGGTGACCATGTCACATGG
>NZ_JBOHCV010000487.1:0-4789 GCF_050698815.1 Streptomyces sp. | reverse complement strand
GGTCGCCGCCGAGCCGACGCCCGCGCCGGAGGACTCCCGTTCCGGTCCGGTCCGCAGAGCAGCCGTGCGCACCCTCGCCGTCGCGCGGCGTCCGTACTGGCAGCGCCCCGACCCGGTCTGGCTGGTGCGCCGGTGGCCCGGCCTGACCGCGACCTGCTTCGCCACCGTCTTCTTCTGGCTCTCCCTCACGCCTTCCCTCGTGCCCCGCCCCTGGTTTCTGCAGGGCGTCATCGGCGGCATCACCGCCGCGATCGGCTACGCCATCGGCTCCCTGGCCGGCTGGCTGCTCCGTATCGCACTCGGCCCCGCGTGCCGCCGGTGGGTCGCCTGGCGCCCGAACACCCGGTGGCGGGCGCACGGCTGGCAGGCGTACTACGTCCTCGCGCTCGGCCTCACCGTCTTCGCGCTGTCCGAAAGCGCCCGCATGCAGCGCGAGTTACGCGCGCTGCAGGAGGTGCCCGAGACGCTGACCTGGCACTCGATGATGATCACGCTGATGGCGCTCGGCCTGTGCGGCGTGCTGCTGTGCCTCGCCCGTACGGTCCGCCTGTGCACCCGCGAACTCATCCGCCGACTCTGCCGGTTCGTGCCGCGGCCCCTCGCCGTCGTCACCGGGCTGCTGATCAGCGCCTCGGCGGTGACCGTCGGCACCCGCGACGTGGTCTTCGAGCGCGGCGTGATCGACATCGCGGCACGGATCTCGGAGCGCACCGACCGCGGCACCAAGGACGGGATCATCCAGTCCAACTCCCCCCTCGTATCCGGCAGTCCCACCTCGCTGGTGAAATGGCGCGACCTCGGCTACGAGGGCCGGAACTTCACCGGCTCGACGCTGACCGCCCACCGGATAAGCAAGGTCACCCGCCGGCCGGCGAAGGACCCGATACGGGTGTACGTGGGCCGCAGGAGCACCGGTCAGAGCGGCGGGCACTACGCCGCGGGCGCGGCGCTGGCCGTCGCGGAACTGGAGCGCACGGGGGCCTTCCGCCGCGAGGTGCTGGCCATCGCGGGCACCACCGGCAAGGGCTGGGTCAACTCCACCGACGCCGAGCCGCTGGAGTATCTGCACGACGGCGACACGGCCATCGTCGCGATGCAGTACTCGTACCTGCCCAGCTGGGCCTCATTCGTCGTGGACAAGGAGCAGGCCGGGCGGGCGAACCGCGCGCTGGTGAAGGCGGTACGGGCGCGCTGGCTGGCCGAGCCGGAGCAGCGGCGGCCGCGGCTCGTGGTCTTCGGCGAGAGCCTCGGCGCGTACGGCGTCGAGGCGGCCTTCGACGGCCCGGACGACATGCTGTCCAAGGTGGACGGCGCGGTGCTGGCCGGTTCGCCCAACTTCTCGCCGATCCGCAGGGAGATCACCGCCCACCGCGACCGGGGCAGCCCGGTCTGGCGCCCCGAGTACGAGCGGGGGCACCACTTCCGCTTCGCCCAGTGGCCGGCGAAGGACCTGGCCCGCCCGCCGGGACCGTGGCGGCAGCCGCGGGTGGTCTACCTGCAGAACGCCTCGGACGCGGTCGTGTGGTGGTCGGGGGACCTGGCCCTGAACCGCCCGCGGTGGCTGCGGGAACCGCTCGGCCCGGACATCACGGGTGAGGTCGGCTGGTTCCCGTTCGTGACCTTCTGGCAGACGACGGTCGACGTGGCCGTCTCCTACGGCGTCGACGCACCGCACGGGCACCGGTACGGGACCGGCTCGGTCGAGGCGTGGACAGCGGTGACGCCCCCGAAGGACTGGAGCACCACCGACGTCCAGCGTCTGAAGCGCTTCATGGACGCGCGGGAAGCACCGTACTGACCGCCGTACTGACCGTCGTACCGACCGCCCGGTGAGCGGGTTACCGCCCGGGGCGGTCCGGTCCGTCCGGACCCTGCGGCCCCTCCGACGGCCCCGCCGGCCCCGCCGGCGGCGGAGGCGCGTCGGCGGACTCGGTCGGGGACGCCCCAGGCTCGGTCGACGTCTTCGCCGTGGACGCCGGCGCCTTCGGGGCGGCCGGCGACGGTGCGGCCGAGAGGACCGGCGAAGCGGCGGGCGGCGGCGTGGCCGTCAGCGGTGCGCCCGCCGCGGACGTCGCCGCCGTCAGACCCTGCTCGTGCGCGTACGCCCGCAGATAGCCGACCGCGGTGTTGATCACGGCCACCAGCGGCACCGCGACCACCGCCCCCGGGATGCCCGCGATGAGGCTGCCGCCGGTCACCGCGAGCACCACGGCGAGCGGGTGGACCCGCACCAGCCGGCCGAGGATGAAGGGCTGCAGCACGTGGCTCTCGATCTGCTGGACCAGGAGCACGACAGCGGCCACCAGCAGTCCGGTGACCATACCGTTGGTGACGAAGGCGACCAGGATCGCCAGCACACCCGAGAGGACGGCACCGACGATCGGGATGAAGGCGAAGATGAAGATGATGACGGCCAGCGGCACCGCCATCGGCACGTCGAGGATCCACAGGCCGATACCGATGAAGATGGCGTCGATCAGGGCGACTATGACGGTCCCGCGCACGTACCCGGTCAGCGTGCCCCAGACCCGCGGCCCGGCACCGGCGACGCCTTCGCGGGCCGCGCTCGGCACCAGCTTGAGCACCCAGTTCCAGATCCGCTTCCCGTCGTAGAGCAGGAAGAGGGTGACGAACATCGCCAGCACCGCGCCGGACAGGAACTCCAGCAGCACGGTCACGCCCGTCAGTCCGGCGGAGGTGACTTCCTTGCTGTTGTCGCCGAGCCACTGGCTCAGGTTCTTGGCGATGTCGTTGACCTGCTCCTGCGGTACGTGGAACGGGCCGTCGACCGCCCAGCGCTGCATCTCGTCGATGCCGTCCTGCACCCGTTCGGTGAGGGTGGGCAGGTTCTCCGCCACCTGCCAGACCACGAACCAGCCGATCAGGCCCATCACCACGAAACCGATGACGAAGGCGATCGCGGTGGCCAGTCCCCGGCCGACGCGGAGCCGCCTGAGCCGGGCGACCGTGGGCTGAAGCAGCGCGGTGACCAGCAGCCCGGCGGAGAAGGCGAGGACGAGCAGGCTGATCGAGCTGATCACCTGTATCAGCACCCAGATGACAGCCGCCAGGACCAGCAGCCGCCAGCCGGTCTCGGCGGCGACCCGTACGCCCCAGGGCACCACGGCCGCGGGCGCGGGCCTGCCGCCGTGGGTGAGGGCGGGCGAGGGCGGGGCTACGGGCGCGTCACCCGGGTCCGGTTCCGTCGGGGAGGAATGGGGCCGCGCCGCCACCTTCGTGACCGCTTCTCCCTTGGCCACCTGCTCGGCGCGGCGCTCGGCGATCCGTGCCCCCACGCGCGCCACGCCGTCCCGCAGCCTGTCCATCCTGCTCGTCATCCCGCGTCCTCCGCGCCCGCCGCCAAGCTCGATACATCGTGTTCCGTTGCTGTTGAAGGACGACGGTACCCGCGTGCGGGTTGCTTGACCGCGGACTCGCGATGATGTTCACCACCCGTACGAACGCGCGGCACCCCCGCCCGTGATCCCGGGGCGGGGGTGCCGCGCGAAGCGTGTGAAGTTGTCGGGCCCAGTGCCCTCGGTACCCTCAGTACCAGTTGTTGGCCTGCCAGAAGTCCCACGCGCCGCACGGGCTGTCGTAGCGGGACTCCATGTAGTTCAGGCCCCACTTGATCTGGGTGGCCGGGTTGGTACGCCAGTCGGCGCCGGCCGAGGCCATCTTGGTGCCGGGCAGTGCCTGGACCAGACCGTAGGCACCCGAGCTCGGGTTGCTCGCCTTGTAGTTCCAGCCCGACTCGTGATCCACGATGTTCGAGAAACACTGGAACTGGTCCGCGCCGACGATCTGCTTCGCCATCGACTTGACTTCGGCGGTGGAGTAGGAGCTCTGCTGGCCGAAGTCCCCGGCGTCGGCACGCGCCGAACGGTCCGCCGCGGCCTTGGCCGCACGCTCCTCGGCTGCCTTCTCGGCCGCTGCCTTCTTGGCAGCGGCGGCCTCGGCGGCCTTCTTACGGGCGGCTTCCTGCGCAGCCTTCCTGGCTTCCTCCTGCGCGGCCTTGGATGCCGTGTTCGCCTGCTGCGTCAGGGAGGCGGTCTGTGCCTGGGCCTGCCGGCCCGCCGGTATGTCTGCGAGGAGCGTCGCGTCAGCAGCCGTGGCCTCGACTTCGTTCGTCGGCTGGCCCTGCTGGCTACCGGAAGCCACACCGACGACGGCGCCGACGGTGGTGACCGCGGTGGCAGACGCCACGGCGAATCCCCGGACGGAGATCCGAGTCACACGCATTCCTTCCAACGTGCCCGCGTGAGTGACCGCGCGGGCGCAAATCGTGCCCCTGGCACTGACCTCCTCGGAACTTTGGTCACCGGAGGTACGGGCCCGGTTGGGACCTCCCCTCGAGAGGGAGGACCCGCGTGGTTCTCGGGCGGCATACGGCGTGACTGCTGTTCAGTTCTGTACTGCTGTGCGGTGTCGCACCATTTGGGTTACTGGTGTGCCGTATGCGGGGCCTGACAGAACCCACACCCTGCCGGACGCGAGTGGGCTGAGGCAATTCCGTGCTGAGTGGGATAGGTCACACGGGGTTTGGTGGTCGGGTTCACCGGAAAGACGCGCGTGGACCGGTCCCCGGGGCTAGGCTGCTGGACCCTCTCGGCGGCGGCCGCGCCGACCGCACGCAGACCGGCCAACTCCCTTGCCATCACCGCAGTTCAGACGCGGTGGCCCGGTCCGTCGACAGCCTACGCGCAACGCGCCCGGCCGACCCGTGCGAGGGGTCCCGGACGGCCTCAGCCGTCACACGACTCGACAGGCGGCACAGCGAGGGCGCCGT
>NZ_JBOHCV010000486.1:0-2609 GCF_050698815.1 Streptomyces sp. | reverse complement strand
GTTCGGAGGGGCGGGCCGTCGCCCGTACACCAGGGAGGGGGAAGTCGATGTACGGAAGCACGAGCACGTACGGGAGCGGGAACGGCGCGGGAGTCGTGCGCAAGACCGTGCTCCCCGGCGGCCTGCGGGTCATCACCGAAACCGTGCCCACCGTGCGCTCCGTGACCTTCGGCATCTGGGCGCACGTCGGCTCCCGCGACGAGACCCCGGCGCTCAACGGCGCCACCCACTACCTGGAGCACCTCCTCTTCAAGGGCACCGAGCGGCGTAGCGCGCTGGACATCTCGGCCGCGCTGGACGCCGTCGGCGGGGAGATGAACGCCTTCACCGCGAAGGAGTTCACGTGCTACTACGCGCGCGTCCTCGACTCCGACCTCCCCCTTGCCATCGACGTCGTCGGTGACATGCTCACCAGCTCCGTCATCGACGCGGCCGAGGTCGAGGCCGAGCGGGGCGTCATCCTCGAAGAGATCGCGATGACCGAGGACGACCCCGGCGACTGTGTGCACGACCTCTTCGCGCACGCCCTGCTCGGCGACTCACCGCTCGGCCGCCCCGTGCTGGGCACCGTCGACACCGTCAACGCCTTCACCCGCGAGCGCATCGCCCGCTTCTACCGCAAGCACTACGGCCCGCCCCACCTCGTCGTCACCGCGGCCGGAAACCTCGACCACGACACGGTCGTACGACAGGTACAGGCGGCCTTCGACCGGGCGGGCGCGCTCGACCCCGCGGCCGGCGCCGAACCCGTCGGCCCGCGCACCGGCACCCGCGCAGTGCGCGCCTCCGGTCACGTGGAGGTCCTCGACCGCCCGACGGAGCAGGCCCACCTGGTGCTCGGCATGCCCGGCGTCTCCCGCAACGACGACCGCCGGTGGGCGCTCGGCGTGCTCAGCGCCGCGCTGGGCGGGGGCATGAGCTCCCGCCTCTTCCAGGAGATCCGCGAGAAGCGGGGCCTGGCCTACAGCACGTACTCCTACACCTCCGGCTTCGCCGACTGCGGCCTCTTCGGCGTCTACGCGGGCTGCCGCCCCAGCCAGCTCTCCGACGTGCTGAAGATCTGCCGTGACGAGCTCGGCCAGGCCGCCCAGCACGGGCTCCCCGACGAAGAACTGCGGCGCGCCATCGGCCAGCTGTCCGGCTCCACAGTCCTCGGTCTGGAGGACACCGGCGCGCTCATGCACCGCCTCGGCAAGAGTGAGCTGTGCTGGGGCGAACAGCTGTCCGTCGACGACATGCTGGCGAAGATCTCCGCCGTCACACCTGACGACGTACGCGCAGTGGCCCGCGACGTGCTGGACCAGCGCCCCTCGCTCGCCGTCATCGGCTCGCTCACCGACCGCCAGGCCACCCAGCTGCACGAGGCGGTCGCCTGACGCTCCCCGCCCGCTCCGCCCGCCCCGAAGTCCGCGAAGGAACGAACAATGAGCAAGCTGCGTGTGGCCGTCCTCGGCTCGGAGGGACGGATGGGCTCCGAGGCCGTACGGGCGGTGGAGGCCGCCGACGACCTCGAGGTGGCCGTCGCCCTCGACCGTGACGACAGCCTCGACGCCCTCGCCGGGTCGGGCGCGCAGGTCGCCGTCGACCTGACCCACCCCGACGCCGTCATGGGCAATCTGGAGCACTGCGTCACGCACGGCATCCACGGCGTCGTGGGCACCACGGGCTGGACCGACGAGCGGCTGCGTACGCTGCGCGGCTGGCTCGACGCGGCGCCCGGCACCGGAGTCCTCATCGCACCCAACTTCGGCATCGGCGCCGTTCTCACCATGCGGTTCGCCCAGCAGGCGGCCCGCTTCTTCGAGTCCGCGGAGGTGGTCGAGCTGCACCACCCCAACAAGGCCGACGCCCCCAGCGGCACCGCAGTGCGCACCGCGCAGATCATCGCCGCGGCCCGCGAGGAGGCCGGACTGCCGGCCCAGCCCGACGCCACCAGCACCGGACTCGAGGGCGCCCGCGGCGCCGACGTCGACGGGGTACCGGTGCACGCCGTACGGCTGCGCGGGCTCGTCGCGCACCAGGAGGTGCTGCTCGGCGGCGAGGGGGAGACCCTCACCATCAGGCACGACTCACTGCACCGCAGCTCCTTCATGCCGGGCGTGCTGCTCGGTGTGCGACGCGTCGTCTCCGCTCCAGGTCTCACCTTCGGGCTGGAGCACTTCCTCGACCTGGACCGATGAAGAGCGTGCGCGCCAAGCTCACCTACTTCGCGCTCGCTGTCCTGCTGGTCTTCTACTTCCTGCTGGTGGGCAGCAGGGGAGTGCTGCTGATCGAGCAGGGCACACCCGTCACAGTCGTCTTCGGACTCGCCGTGCTGATCCTGCCGTTGATCGGTGTCTGGTTCCTCTGGCACACCACTCGCTTCGCACGGAACGCCGGCCGCCTCGCCCGTGAACTGGAGGCCGAGGGCGGGCTCCCCGTGGACGAGCTGCGGCGCACACCGTCAGGCCGCATCGACAGGGACTCCGCAGACGAAGTCTTCGCCAGGAGGCAGTCCGAGGCGGAGCGGGACCCGGACGACTGGCGCAGCTGGTTCCGCCTGGCCGTCGCCTACCACGACGCACGCGACACACCCCGCGCCCGCAAGGCGATGCAGCATGCCATCTCCC
>NZ_JBOHCV010000485.1:0-5861 GCF_050698815.1 Streptomyces sp. | reverse complement strand
ACCAACGACGTGCTCTCCCTCGGGCAGGCCCGCCTGTGGCGGCGGGCGACGGTCCGCGCTGTCGACCCCCGCCCGGGCGAACGCGTACTGGACCTCGCGGCGGGTACGGGCACCTCCGCGCAGCCGTTCGCCGCGGCCGGGGCGTACACCGTGCCGTGCGACTTCAGCCTCGGAATGCTGCGCGAGGGCAAGCAGCGCCATCCGTGGCTGCCCTTCACCGCGGGCGACGCGACCCGACTGCCCTTCCGGGACGGCGCGTTCGACGCCGTCACGATCTCCTTCGGGCTGCGGAACGTCCAGGACACCGATGCCGCACTCCGCGAGCTGCACCGGGTCACCGCGCCCGGCGGCCGGGTCGTCATCTGCGAGTTCAGCCAGCCCACCTGGACCCCGTTCCGCACCGTCTACACCGAGTACCTGATGCGGGCCCTGCCGCCGGTCGCCAGAGCGGTCTCCAGCAGCCCCGACGCCTATGTGTATCTCGCCGAGTCCATCCGCGCCTGGCCGGACCAGCCCGCCCTGGCCGCCCGCCTCCAGCGTGCGGGCTGGTCGAAGGTGGCGTGGCGCAACCTGTCGGGCGGCGTGGTGGCCCTGCACCGGGGCGTACGGACCTGACCGGGCCATGCGCGGCCGTCCCGAACTGGCCTCTTAGACTGCCCTTGTCCAGCGCCCAACCTTTGCGGGAGACCTCGTGTCCGAGACCCTCACCTCCGAGCGGACCGCCGATGTGATCGTCGTCGGTGCGGGCCCCGCCGGGGCCACCACCGCCTACCACCTGGCCCGCAGCGGGCTCGACGTGCTGCTGCTGGAGAAGACCGCCTTCCCGCGCGAGAAGGTGTGCGGCGACGGCCTCACCCCCCGTGCGACCAAGCAACTGGTCGCCATGGGCATCGACATCTCCGAGGAGGCGGGCTGGCTGCGCAACAAGGGCCTGCGCATCATCGGCGGCGGACAGCGCCTCCAGCTGGACTGGCCGGAGCTTGCCACCTACCCGGACTACGGACTCGTGCGCAAGCGCGACGACTTCGACGAGCAACTGGCCCGGCAGGCGCAGAAGGCCGGTGCCCGCATGTACGAGCGCTGCAACGTGGGCGAGCCGGTCCTGGACGCCGCGGGCCGCATCACCGGCGTGCACGCCAAGCTGGGCGAAGAGAAGACCCCCGTCACCTTCCACGCCCCCATCGTCGTCGCGGCCGACGGCAACTCGACCCGGCTGTCGCTCAAAATGGGCCTGCACCGGCGTGAGGACCGTCCGATGGGCGTCGCGGTGCGCACGTACTTCACCTCACCCCGCCACGACGACGACTATCTGGAGTCCTGGCTGGAACTGTGGGACCGGCGCGGCGCGCAGGACCGGCTGCTGCCCGGCTACGGCTGGGTCTTCGGCATGGGCGACGGCACCAGCAACCTCGGTCTGGGCGTACTCAACACCTCCGAGGACTTCAAGGAACTGGACTGGCGCGAGGTACTCAAGGCGTGGTGTGCGTCCATGCCCGAGGAGTGGGGCTTCACCCCGGAGAACATGACCAGCCCCATCCGCGGCGCCGCGCTTCCGATGGCCTTCAACCGGCAGCCGCACTACACCCGGGGGCTCCTCCTCGTCGGCGACGCGGGCGGCCTGGTGAACCCGTTCAACGGTGAGGGCATCGCGTACGCCATGGAGTCGGGCGTCATCGCCGCCGAGACCATCGTGCAGGCGCAGGCCCGCGCGACCCCGGCCCAGCGCGAACTGGCCCTGCGCCGCTACCCGAAGATCCTCAAGGAGACCTACGGCGGCTATTACACCCTCGGCCGCGCCTTCGTGAAGCTGATCGGCAACCCCAAGGTGATGAAGGTGGCCACCGAACGCGGCCTCTCCCACCCGGTCCTGATGCGCTTCGCCCTCAAGATGCTGGCCAACCTCACGGACCCGTCGGGCGGCGACGCGATGGACCGCGTCATCAACGGCCTCAGCAAGGTCGCTCCGCGCGCGTAGGCGGCGGCGCACCCCGCGGCGCCCCCGCCAGCACCACACACACCAGGAAGGCCCCACCGTTGCCGGTGGGGCCTTCGGTGCTCTGCACGAGCGGTGTGCGGAGCCTGGTGCTGCGTCCCGCTGTACGGGCTGTTCGACTGGCTCCGCGACTACTGGACGCGCACCGCGCCTGTCGGCGGGTCCCAGTCCAGGGTCTTCTCGGCGACGCCCGTTTCAGGGTTCTGCGCGCCGATGTACTTGCCGTCCCCGATGTAGACGCCCACGTGGTACGCGCTGCCGGCGCTGCCCCAGTACAGAAGGTCGCCCTTCTGCAGCGAGTCGAGGGAGACGGAGGTACCGGCGGTGGACTGCGGCTGCGAGGTACGCGGGAGGCTCACGCCGATCTGCTTGAAGGCGGCCTGGGTGAGGCTGGAGCAGTCGTAGGCGTTGGGGCCGCTGGCGCCCATGACGTAGGACTTGCCCACCTGGGCCTTCAGGAAGCTGATCATGCCGGCGACGTTGCCGCCGCCGGTCGAGAGGGCCGTGCGGTCGCTGGAACGGGAGGCACGCTCCGCGGCCTTGGCCGCCTTCTCGCGGGCCGCCTCGGCCTTGCGCTCGGCCGCGGCCTCCGCCTTCTCCTTGGTCTTCCGGGCCTGCTCCCGCGCGTCGCCGGCGGCCTTCGCCTGGGCCTCGCGCAGTTCGTACTTCAGAGCGGTGGTCTTGAGCGAGTCGGCTGCCTGAGCGGTGGAGCCCGTGACGGAGCCGCTGACCGCCGCGGTCTCGGCCGTCTTGGCGGTGTCGGCCGCCTCGACCGACGTGTTCTTCGTTTCGGACGCGGAAGCGGGGGACACCGCTGTCGTCAGGGCGATGGTGCCCATGACGCCGCCCGTCAGGCCGGCCCGCAGCGCCTTGTCGATCTTCGCGGCGCGCGGTTTCCGGTGTCTGGCTATGTGAGCGTTCGGGGACATGGGGCATGGATAGCAGGACTGCGACGATCCGTTCAAAGAAGGTGCGATGCGCCACAGTCGGCGCGTAACCGCCCAGTTGGGTGCTTGTTGATCTCCGAAGGTCTCGGACCGGTCACGGCCGATGCCCAACTACGCGCCCGTGACCACGCAGTTGCCCTGATTGTCCGCATTGCTCCCGCGTGGTATCACGGGCCGAACAACCGCGCAAAGGTGGTAGGGGCTGCCACAGCCCCCCGTGGTACAGGTCACCTGTCGAGTGTCAACTCTCAGTATGAATGGGGCATTGGAGCTCTATCACCCTCTTCATCCCCCTCGCCCCTTTTGTGATTCCTGAGAGCGGATGCACCAGTGGTACGGGAGGGGAAGTTTGTGCCGACGTTCACGATCCCCGCCGGACGAACGGCGATCCCCGGCAATCGAACAACTATCCCCGCCATGCGAACAGTCATCCCCGGCGAACCACCAACGCCAGGCAATCCGGACGGGACCCCGCTCGCCCGCGCGCACGGGTCTCACCCACTCCCCGTACGGGTCTCGTTCACGACGCGCACGGGTCTCGGTCCGGTATCAGCCGAGACCCCTGATAGCGAATTTGCCGGTGCACCTTTTCGCCTGTTAGAGGACGGCACTTCAGGCCGTGCGACCACGCCCGCAACGTCACCTGAGGTGATCGCCCCGAGGCTTCGCGTACGTAGATCAGCACCCCTCTGACGAGGTGATACACCGTCAGGTGGCGGAGATCACAAGCTCCTGCGGGGACCCCGTGTCGCAGATCACAGGGCCCGGGCATAAGATGCCTCCCGCAAGGGCTTGTGAACTGCCTCACATAGAAGCGATCTTGGTGGGGTGGATCACGAGCCCGGCGGTCAGCCGGCAGTCAGCGTCGACAGTCCGCCCGGGCCCACCTGCCCGGGAGGCACCCCACGGTCGACTGGAAGGAGCGGGGAGCGGTGAACGCCTACACGCCAATCCTTGTACTGGGAGCCATCGCGGCGGGGTTCGCGGTCTTCTCGGTCGTGATGGCCTCGATCATCGGCCCCAAGCGCTACAACCGGGCCAAGCTGGAGGCGTACGAGTGCGGCGTCGAGCCCACTCCGCAGCCGGCGGGCGGCGGGCGCTTCCCGGTCAAGTACTACCTGACGGCGATGCTCTTCATCGTCTTCGACATCGAAATCGTCTTTCTCTACCCGTGGGCGGTCCACTTCGACTCCCTCGGGATGTTCGGCCTCGTCGAAATGCTGATCTTCGTCGCCCTCATCGGCGTCGCGTACGCCTATGACTGGCGGCGCGGCGGCCTGGAATGGGACTGAGGGGCAGGGGAGAAACACCATGGGAATCGAAGAAAAGCTGCCGAGCGGCTTCCTGCTGACCACCGTCGAGCAGGCCGCGGGCTGGGTGCGCAAGTCGTCCATGTTCCCGGCGACCTTCGGGCTCGCCTGTTGCGCCATCGAAATGATGACCACCGGCGCCGGACGCTACGACCTCGCCCGCTTCGGCATGGAGGTCTTCCGCGGCTCACCCCGGCAGGCCGACCTCATGATCGTGGCCGGGCGCGTCAGCCAGAAGATGGCCCCGGTGCTGCGGCAGGTCTACGACCAGATGCCCAACCCCAAGTGGGTCATCTCGATGGGCGTCTGCGCCTCGTCGGGCGGGATGTTCAACAACTACGCGATCGTTCAGGGCGTCGACCACGTCGTGCCGGTCGACATCTACCTGCCCGGCTGCCCGCCGCGCCCCGAGATGCTGCTGGACGCGATCCTCAAGCTGCACCAGCACGTGCAGGGCGAGAAGCTCGGCGTCAACCGTGAGCAGGCGGCCCGCGAAGCGGAGGAAGCCGCCCGCCAGGCGCTCCCGACGATCGAGATGAAGGGGCTGCTCCGGTGAGTAAGGAGAACGCGAACGGCAACGGCGCCAACGGCAACGGCGAAGCGGCGGCCAACGGCTCCGTCCCCGCCCCGCGCGGTGACGCCGGTGAGGTCATCGGCGTACGCCACGGCATGTTCGGCGCCGACAACGGCGGCGACACCTCCGGTTACGGCGGCCTGGTCCGTACGGTCCGGCTGCCCGGCGCGACCAACCGCCCCTACGGCGGTTGGTTCGACGAGGTCGCGGACGAGCTGGAGGGCGCCCTGGAGGAGCAGGGCCTGGCCCCGGGCGACGCCATCGAGAAGACGGTCGTCGACCGCGGCGAGCTCACCTTCCACGTCGCCCGCGAGCACCTGCTCCAGGTGGCCCGCACGCTGCGGGACGACCCCGCCCTGCGCTTCGAGCTGTGTACGGGCGTGACCGGCGTGCACTTCCCCGGTGACAAGGGCCGCGAGCTGCACGCCGTCAATCACCTGCGCTCCATCACCCACAACAGGGTGATCCGGGTGGAGGTCAGCGCCCCGGACGGCGACCCGCACGTCCCCTCCCTCGTCGAGGTCTACCCGACCAACGACTGGCACGAGCGCGAGACGTACGACTTCTTCGGCATCGTCTTCGACGGCCATCCCGCGCTGACGCGGATCATGATGCCCGACGACTGGCAGGGCCACCCGCAGCGCAAGGACTACCCCCTCGGCGGCATTCCGGTCGAGTACAAGGGCGCCCAGATTCCGGCTCCCGATCAGCGGAGGTCGTACAGCTGATGAGCACACCCGGTACACACGCACCCGCGGGCATCCGCGAGACCACCGAGGGCACCGTCTACGACGTCACCGGTGGCGACTGGGACGAGGTCGCCGCCGCCGCCGCCCGCAGTGACGACGAGCGGATCATCGTCAACATGGGCCCGCAGCACCCGTCCACGCACGGCGTGCTCCGGCTCATCCTGGAGATCGACGGCGAGACGGTCACCGAGGCCCGCTGCGGCATCGGCTACCTGCACACCGGCATCGAGAAGAACCTCGAATACCGCACGTGGACGCAGGGCACGACCTTCGTGACGCGGATGGACT
>NZ_JBOHCV010000484.1:0-7156 GCF_050698815.1 Streptomyces sp. | reverse complement strand
CCGATGCGCGCGTCCAGACCCGGCAATTCCGAGCGGGCGATGCTCAGGGTCTCCTCGGCGAGGCTGCGGACGCCGCGGGAGGGGGTTCCCGGGACGGCGAGTACCAGTGCGGGGGCGTTCTCGGGGGCGACGACGGGCTCCGGCCGGCGGTGCCGTCCGGGCTGACGTGGACGCGGCATTCGTACAGGCAGGCCATTCTCCGGCCCAGTGGGGGAGCTCATGCGCCCGCATGTTAATGCCTTGATGGGCTTGGCTGTTCGGGCGGGGGAGAGTGGGTGAATATATCCCTTTCGCACCGCGCGTCGCCCGGAGATCTTTGGCGGTTTCCTCAACCGAGAAACAACAGGACCGGGTCGCTGGGCAACGTCAGCGCACCCTCCGCGAGCCGGGCGGCGATGAGCAGCGCACCATCCAGCGGATCGCCGCCCGGCTCCACCGTCCGTGCGTGCGGCAGCCGGGCCGCCAATTCCGCCTCCAGCGGTCCGAGGAGCGGTGCGCCGATGCGGAAGAGCCCACCGGTGAGGGCGACGGTGGCCTTCTTCCCGGCGGGGCCCGTGGCGGGGCAGACCGCGGCGGCAGCGGCGGCGATCTCGGACGCGGCCTCGCGCAGCACCTCCCGCGCGACAGGATCCTCCTCGGCGCACCGGGCGACCTCGGGCGCGAAGGAGGCCAGCACGGCGGGCCGGTCGGTACGCGGGTAGAGCCGGCCGGGGAGTCCGCTCAGCGGTGCGCCAAAGACGGCCTCAGCACGCTCCCGCAGCGCCGCCGAGCCGCCCTCACGGCCGTCGTACGCGCGCATCGCCGCCGCCAGCCCGGCCCGTCCGATCCAGGCCCCGCTGCCGCAGTCGCCCAGCAGGTGGCCCCAGCCGTCGGCCCGCCGCCAGGACCGCAGATCCGTTCCCATGGCGATCACTCCGGTACCGCCCGCGACCACCGCGCCCGGCGATTCACCCAGTGCCCCGGCGTAGGCGGTCACCGCGTCGGCGGCCAGCGCGAGGTGCCGGACGCCGAACTCCCGGGCCAGCGCCCCGGGCAGCTCCGCGCGCAGCGCGCCGCCCAGGGTGGCCATCCCGGCCGCACCCACGCACACGGCACGCAGACGCCGCTC
Source organism: Streptomyces sp. (assembly GCF_050698815.1). Classification (GTDB taxonomy): domain Bacteria; phylum Actinomycetota; class Actinomycetes; order Streptomycetales; family Streptomycetaceae; genus Streptomyces. The sequence goes on along the minus strand of NZ_JBOHCV010000484.1, from coordinate 6,048 downwards.
GTGCGCCCCCGCGTCGGTGAGCAGGCCCCGGGCGGCGGGCAGCAGTTGAGCGAGCAGGTGGGCCGCGTCGATGCCCTGGAGGCCCGTACGCACCGGGTCCGCCGAGGAGACCGTGCCCACCGCCGCCGGAGCGCTGCCGTGGCGCATGGCGGCCAGCGTGATCCGCAGCCCCGATCCACCGGAGTCGACGCCCAGTACCCACTCCGCGCCGCTCTCCGTCAAGGCAGCCGCCAGTCCACCGGGTCGGCGCCCTGCTGGGCCAGCAGGTCGTTCACGCGGCTGAACGGCCGCGAGCCGAAGAACCCGCGGTCCGCGGACATGGGGGAGGGGTGCGAGGACTCGACCACGGGCAGCCCGCCCAGCAGCGGGCGCAGATTGCGCGCATCACGCCCCCACAGCACCGAGACCATCGGCCGTCCGCGTGCGGCGAGCGCGCGGATGGCCTGCTCGGTGACCTCCTCCCAGCCCTTGCCCCGGTGCGCCGCGGGCTTGCGCGGCGCCGTGGTCAGTGCCCTGTTGAGCAGCAGCACGCCCTGCCGGGTCCATGGCGTCAGGTCGCCGTTCGAGGGCCGGGGGAGTCCGAGATCACTGTGCAGCTCACGGAAGATGTTCTCCAGGCTGCCGGGCAGCGGTCGCACGTCGGGCGCGACCGAGAAGGACAGCCCCACGGCATGACCGGGAGTGGGGTACGGGTCCTGGCCGACGATGAGGACGCGCACCTCGTCGAAGGGCTGCTGGAAGGCACGCAGGACATGTGCCCCCGACGGGAGGTACGTTCTGCCCGCCGCGATCTCCGCGCGCAGGAACTCGCCCATGAAGGCGATCCGTTCAGCGACGGGCTCCAGCGCCTTCGCCCAGCCCGGTTCGACGATTTCGTTCAACGGTCGTGCAGCCACGGACGGTCACTCTACTGGCTCCCTGACGGCGCTCCACCCGCTCCCTCTCCTTCGGCCGGCCTTCAGTCGATCACCGCCGCCCGCACGCAGAGCACGTCCGGCAGATGCCCCGCCAACTGCTGCCAGCTGTCCCCGTCGTCAGCGCTGGCGAAGACCTCGCCGTTGCGATTACCGAAATAGATGCCCGCCGGGTCGGCGGTGTCCGCGCACATCGCGTCGCGCAGCACCGGACCATAGTGCGCGCTCTCCGGCAGCCCGGCACCCAGCTCCTGCCAGCTCTCCCCTGCATCGTCCGTGCGGTGCACCCGGCAACGGCGCTCCGCCGGAACCCGGTCGGAGTCGGCGTTGAGCGGGAAGACGTATGCCACGCCGCCGCGCCGGGGATGGCTCACCACGGGAAAGCCGAAGTCCGAGGGCAGGCTGTCGCCGATGGAGGACCAGCTCGTCCCGGCGTCGTCGCTGCGATAGACCCCCCAGTGGTTCTGGAGGTAGAGCCGGTCCGGGTCCACCGCGTCCCGTGCCACCTTGTGCACGCACTGCCCGTACGCCGGGAAGCGCTGGCTCTCCGGCAGGAACGACGCCTGCACCCCGCGGTTGCAGGGCTCCCAGCTCCGGCCCGCGTCGGCGGTGCGGTACGCGCCCCCGGTGGAGACGGCCACCGTCACCATACGGGCGTCACGCGGGTCGACCAGGATGGTGTGCAGCCCGAGACCGCCGCCGCCGGGCACCCAGTCCTTCCGGGTGGGGTGCTCCCACAGTTCCCGCACCAGCTCGAAGCTCTGTCCGCCGTCCGCCGAGCGGAAAAGTGCGCCGGGTTCGGTCCCCGCGTAGACCACGTCCGGCTCGTCCGCGCCGCCGGGCTGGAGCTGCCAGACCCGCTCCAGTGAACTCCCGGTCTCCTGCGGGAACCTCAGCGCGGGCTCCGAGGGCTCCGTCCAGGTCGCACCCAGATCGTCGGAGTGGAAGACCGACGGTCCCCAGTGCGCGCTGTCACCGCCGACGAGCATCCTGGGTCCGGCGGCGCGCCGGGTGTCGAAGGCGACGGAATAGACCGCCTGGGCGTTGAAGTGCGGGCCGCCGAACTCCCAGCCCGCCGACGCTCGGGCGCCGACCGCTCTCCGGGCGAGGAAGAGCCCTTTTCTGGTGCCTACCGCGAGTAGTACGTCTGTCATGCCGCACACCGCCTCCGGGACGTCGTTGTCCGATGTGGCTCAGTCTGTACCCGGCCACTGACAACGACCCCACCCGCGACGTCCGCGCAGTTCAGAGAGTATGTTCGCACGACTGCTGTACGGATTGGCGCCAAGCCGTGCCGGGGGTGGTGCCGGGTGGTGTTCCCGGCGGTGGGCTGCCCAGCCGCCACTCCAGCCCGTACCGCCCGAACAGCTCGGCGCGCAGCCGGGATATCGGCATCGGCGCCCCGGGCAGCAGCACCGCGACCACCGCGCCCATCAGCAGCGCGCGCAGCAGTGGATAGTCGGCGTCCGGGTCGGCCGAGCCGTAGCGGGCGACCGTGTCGTGCAGCAGCGTCGCGAGCCGCTGCTGCTCGGGGCACTGGACGAACCCCTCCTGCTGAAGGATCCCCGCCATGTGGGCTCGCATCAGCACCGGCTGGTCGCGTGCGAGTCCGAGGATCGCGTCGATCGCCCGGGCCAGCGATTCCTTCCCGGCATCCGGGCCCTGCGGCACCGGAGCGCGCTCCAGCGCCGCTTCGAGCGTGAGGTGCATGAGCCGGTGCACGGCGGACTGGAAGAGCTGTCGCTTCCCCGGGAAGTAGTACGAGATCAGCCCGCGCGCCGAGCCGGCCCGGTCGGCGATGTCACCCAAGGTCGTCGCCTCGTAGCCGCGCTCACCGACCAGGTCGACGGTCGCCTGCAGCAGGCGTTCGCGTGAGCGTCGGCGCAACTCTTCATTGACCGATGCGCTCCGAGGGGACATGCTGTAGCTCCTACGTTGACTGGCTCGCAGCCAATATACTCAGCATGTCTTCGGACGCGCGCCCCCGACCAGGCGGCGCCCGGTGCGACTGCCGGTATTGGGCGACGCGGGGGATCGCCCAATACCGGTGCTCAGCGGTACTCAGCGGTGAGTACCGGTTCATTTCAGGGCCCTGCTGCTCCGCCGGGGAGCAGACGGGGCCCTCTCTCGTTCACAGTGGTCCCGAACCTGTGAACACCCGGGGCAAGCCTTATTGTTGCTTGTCGGATTCATCACTAGAATGATAATTCCGCCCCGCCGTACCGCGGTTCCCGTCGCACGGCGGTTGGAGCCGGCTCACGAGGGAGAGCGCATGTCGCTCGCAGTTGTGTCGCTCATCTGGGACGCCCAGCACTCCGAATCCGGCGCTCAACGCGTGACGTACGACGACGACGGATACCATTTGGTCCGTTTTCCTTACGAAGGGGAGTCCTCCGACCCCTGGAGAATGCACGACCCCGCCAATGGCGGCGGGCATCCCGCCACGTTTCCGGACCCGCGTTCCGGGCTCATCTACCCCAGCCACGAGGGCTGGGGCCTGGTCTCCGCGATGGTTCACTGGGAGAAGGACGCCGAACCGCACGAGTATCGCGCCCGGTTCGTACGCGACCCGCTCGGTGACGGCTACGACTCGACGGCGACCACTGACGCGGCGGTGACCGGCGGCGGCCAGTACAAGGCATACATGTGGCAGTTCTTCGTCCACCCGGGCACGCCGATCGGTCTCAAGATCTCCGCACGCGGAACGGGCGACACGAAGATCGCCACTGCTCTCACGCACGCACAGCTCAAGCTCGCCATCCACACGGACGTGATCACTCCGTAGGCACTGTCCGGGTCCCCCCGCGCGGCAGGGTGGTCCAGAGGCCGGCGGCCGCCGCCGCCAGTGCCACCCCCAGCAGCGCCCCGGTGAGCGTGTCCGTCAGCCAGTGCACACCCAGCGCGATCCTGGTGAAGGAGACGCCGGCGACCGAGACACAGCCCAGCACCAGCACCAGACCCCGCACCGCCCTTCCCGCACGGGACCGGCGCACCAGCCACAGCAGGAGTACGCACGTGAGGGCCGTCGTCATCGCGTGCCCCGACGGCATCGCGGCGTAGTGCGCGGTGTCGACCGGCTGCTGCCACCGGGGCCGGTCCCGGTCGATGACAACCTTGAGGCCCTGCTGAACGCCCACGCCGACGACGACCGTCGCCACGCACCACAGGGCAACCAGGGCCTCCCCGCGCAGCCACATCCACACGGCCGCCACCGCGATCAGCACCCGCATGGTCAGCGGGTCCCACACCCAGTCGGAGAAGACCCGGTTCGTCTGGGTCCAGGCCGGCTGCGTCAGCGCCCGGGCGTGCAGCCAGTCGGCCACCTCCGCGTCCACCCTCAGCAAGGGCCGCCAGCCCAGCGCGACCAGCACGATGAGAACTACCGCGCAGGCGCCGAGGGCGAGCGCCGTCCGTAGCCAGGGGGCTGCGGGTGGCGGGGAGTTCGGGGGAGGGGATAGGGCGCGCGGGATGCCGTACATGGGTCGATCTTCACGCACCGGACACGTCCGCAGCTATCGCAGCGCGGAGAGTCCCGGCACGAAAGCCACCAGCAGCGGCACGACCGGCACCAGGGCCGCCGCCGCCGTCATCCGCACCCGGCGGCTCACGGGCAGACGCGGCGCCGCGGCCAGCAGGCGGTGCACACGGTGCGGGACTTGGGCCAGCGGCGTCGGGCACGGTCCGAACACCCCGCTGTCCTCGTTGAGTTCGACCAGCGCCAGGGCGATGGTCAGCCGTCCGAAGCGCCGGGAGGCGGCGTCGTCCGCCGCCATCTCGACCAGCCCGTGCACCTGGTCGCGGAACGCCGCGAAGACCGGCACCCGGGGGAAGCCCACGGCGAGTGCCGACGAACAGTGCAGCAGCCAGTCGTGCCGGGCCCGCGCATGCCCCTGCTCGTGTTCCAGGACCGCGTCCAGCTGCCGGCCCTTGAGCCGGCGCAGCGCGGCCGTGGTGATCACCAGTTGTGGTGCGCTGCCGGGCAGCCACCAGGCGTCCGGTTTCGCGCCTTCGAGTACGACCAGCGGGTCACCGCCGGCGGGTTCCTCGCCGGGCAGCCGGGGCGCCCGCGTGCGCAGTTCCGCGTGCCGCTGCCGGCGCCGCATCCGCGCCTCGTGCACCTCGCGCAGCAGCATCGCACCGGTCCACGCGCCGCCGCAGGCCAGCAGCACGGCGAGTGATCCGGCCCATGGCCTGTACGAGCCCAGTCCGTAGGCCGCTTCGACGCCGCTCGGGGCGGGGGCGAAGACGTGCGTCCGTACGACCTCCCAGGCCGCTGCCGCGGACAGCGCCATGGCGAGCAGGCAGCACAGCAGCACGGCGGCGACCACGCACTGCCACACCCACAGTCCGATCACCGGCTCGCGGTCCGGCCAGGACGAGCCGGTCAGCACCCGCGGTGCCACGGCAGCGGCCAGCCCGGCAAGGACGAGCAGTGCCAGCGGGACCATCATGAGCGACACACTATGAGCTCGCGGCTACGCGGCGGTACGCCCGCCGGTACAGAGTGACGCATGCCTCACAGGGTGAGCAGCATCGCGAACATGCCCGTCCCCATTGCCAGTCGGCAGGCCGTCGCCAGGGCGGGAAGGTCCAGGACCGTGCGGCCACAGCCCGAGGCCGCTCCCGCGTGCCCGCCCGCCGTCGCCGCCGCGGGCAGCAGCCGGGACCCGGTCAACAGCACGTACACCGCGAAGTACGCCAGCAGCGCTCCCGTCAGCAGCGGTGACCCGGCCACGGTGGAGCCCGTCGGCGCGTGCGGCGGCACGGCGCCCCCGTGCACCCCGGCCATCGTGAGCGCCATGTACACCATTCCCCCACAGCCCACGAGGTGATGGACGAGGTGCGCGGCGGCGTGCCGCGCCTGCCGCAGCTCCCGGAGCGGCGTCAGCTCCCACCCGGCCAGGCCGCTGAAGAGCACCACGAAAACCGCGGCGGGCACGGCGGGCGCGACGCCGCCCGGCAGCGCCATCGCCGCCATGCCGAGCCCCATCACAGCCTCACCGACGGCGGTCCGCCGGGGCATGCCGGCAGCTCCCCGGGCCCGCAGCAGGCAGGCGGTCGCGGTGAGCGCGCAGAGCGCCGCCAGCAGCCAGCCGACCGTCGCCGAGCCGTGCATCGCCGACCTCCCCGCCCT
>NZ_JBOHCV010000483.1:0-1513 GCF_050698815.1 Streptomyces sp. | reverse complement strand
GCCACGCTCGCCTCCGGGCGGGGCGCGGTGGCGGTGCTGCCGGACGGACGGGCGGCAGAGCGGGTCGACGCGGCGCTGACCGCGCTGCTCGGCCCTGGGCGGCACGTGCTGCTGACCGCCGAGTCCGGGTCTGAGCAGCGGTACGGGCGCTGGCTCGCGGTGAGCCGCGGTGCGGTGCGGGCGGTGGTCGGGACGCGTGCGGCGATGTTCGCGCCCGTACGTGATCTTGGTCTCGCCGTCCTGTGGGACGACGGGGACAGCAGCCACAGTGACGAGCGCGCGCCGCAGCCGCACGCCCGTGAGGTGCTCCTCCAGCGCGCGGTCACCGAGCAGGCGGGTTTTCTGCTCGGTGGGCACGGCTGCACCGTCGAGGCCGCGCAGCTGGTCGAGACCGGCTGGGCGCGGCCGCTCGCCGCCGCCCGCGACACGGTGCGCGTGGCGGCACCCCGCATCCTTACGGTCGGCGACCTCGACGAGGCGCGGGACCAGGCCGCGCGCACCGCGCGGCTGCCCAGCCTCGCCTGGAGCACGGCCCGCGACGCGCTGCGGCGCGGTCCGGTGCTGGTGCAGGTACCGCGGCGTGGCTACGTGCCGCGGCTCGCGTGCGAACGGTGCCGGGCGCCGGCGCGGTGCCCGCACTGCCACGGGCCGCTGGAGGCGACCGGCGAGGGCGCGCTGCTGCGCTGCGGCTGGTGCGCCCGTACGGCACCGGACTGGCACTGCGGGGAATGCGGCGCCACCCGGCTGCGCGGGCAGGTCTTCGGCGCGCGGCGCACCGCGGAGGAGCTGGGACGGGCGTTTCCGGCCGTGCCCGTCCGTACATCGGGGCGCGACCAGGTGCTGCGGAGCGTCCCGGACGCGCCGGCGCTCATCGTCTCCACCCCGGGAGCGGAACCGGTCGCGGAGGGTGCGGGTTACGCGGCTGCTCTGCTGCTGGACGGCTGGGCCCTGCTGGGCCGCCCCGATCTGCGGGCGGGAGAGGAGGCGCTGCGCCGCTGGCTGGCGGCCGCGGCGCTCGTACGGGGGCAGGAGGAGGACGGCAGCGTGCTGATCGTGGCCGAACCGACGATGCGGCCGGTGCAGGCGCTGGTGCGCTGGGATCCGGCCGGGTTCGCGGTGCGTGAGCTGGCGGAGCGCGCCGAGCTGGGCTTCCCGCCGGTGTCGCGGATGGCGGCGGTCAGCGGCCGGGCCGAGGCCGTGGCCGAGCTGCTCGCGCAGGCCGGACTTCCGGCGGATGCCGAGGTGCTGGGCCCCGTGCCGCTCCCGGTCATCGAACCGGGCCGGCCACGCCGGACCGGCGATCCGCCGGTGGGTGAGCGGTGGGTGCGCGCCCTGGTGCGGGTGCCGCCGGGCTCCGGCGGGGCGATGGCGTCCGCACTCAAGACCGCCCAGGTCGCGCGCCTGACGCGGCGGGAGGGGACACCCGTGCAGATCCGGGTGGACCCCCCGGACATCGGCTGAGCCCGGCGAGCCCGGGCGGCGCCGCCGGGCAGCCCGCCGCCCGGTGGCGTGC
>NZ_JBOHCV010000482.1:0-6625 GCF_050698815.1 Streptomyces sp. | reverse complement strand
GCCCGCGGCTGCGCCGGGGTGCGGGGCTGGGTGCTGTGCGTTCACGGAGCGGGGCCTTCCGTCTTCCGTTCCGGTCCTCGCGGGTACCGGACGTGTCCCGCCCATGCTATGCCTTCGCCCCCGGCGCGGTCACCGCCCGCCGGCGGCGGCTCCCCGGGCGCCGGCGGCGCCCCCGCCGGCGTACGCACCAGTTACTGCGCGCCCGCGCCACCCGCCCGTACGAGACCCGTCTCGTAGGCGAGCACCACGGCCTGCACCCGGTCCCGCAGTTCGAGCTTGCCCAGGATGCGGCCCACATGGGTCTTCACGGTCGCCTCGGACAGCACCAGGTGGGCGGCGATCTCACCGTTCGACATGCCCTGCGCGACAAGCATCAGCACCTCCGTCTCCCGCTCGGTCAGCCGTTCCAGGCCACGGGTGAGGGGTTCCGGGGTGGTGGCGGGCAGCACGGTCGAGAACCGGTCGATCAGCCGCCGCGTGGTGCTCGGCGCGACCACGGCGTCGCCGCTGTGCACAGCACGGATCGCGGCGAGCAGATCGCCCGGCGGCACGTCCTTGAGCATGAAGCCGCTGGCGCCCGCCTTCAACGCGGAGAAGGCGTACTCGTCGAGGTCGAAGGTGGTCAGTATCAGCACCTTGGGAACACCGGCGCCCGCACCGACCGCTCCGCCGACGCCGCCCGCGCAGATGCGGCGGGTGGCCTCGACACCGTCGACGTTCGGCATCCGCACGTCCATCAGCACCACGTCCACCTCCGTCCCGCGCAGCCGCTCCAGTGCCTCCGCGCCGTCCCCCGCCTCGGCGACGACCTCCATGTCCTGCTGCGCGGCCAGCACCATGCGGAAGCCGGTGCGGAGCAGCACCTGATCGTCGACGAGCATCACGCGGATGGTCATGGGGCGTCCCTTCAGGGGTGTGGCGCGGGTGTCTTACGGTGCCGGTCCTACGGTGCCGGGTGCCAGTGCCGGGTGCCGTGGTGCCGCCGGTCAGTGCGCGCCCGCGAGCGGCAGCACGGCGCTGATACGGAAGCCGCCGCCGGGGCGCGGGCCGGTCTCCAGCCCGCCCCCCACCATGCCGACGCGTTCGCGCATCCCGATGAGGCCGTGGCCGAGCCCGTCGGCGCCCCCGTCCTCGTACAGGTCGCGCTGCGCGCCGCGCCCGTCGTCCTCGGCGAGCAGCGACAGTTCCCCGTCTCCGTAGCTGAGGCGGACGGTGGCGCCGACGTTCGGGCCGCCGTGCTTGCGCGTGTTCGTCAGCGCCTCCTGCACGACGCGGTACGCGGTCAGTTCGATGCTGCTGGGCAGCGGGCGGGGGGTGCCCTCGATGGTGAAGTTCACCGTGAGCCCCGCGCCGCGCACCTGCTCGATCAGCTCGGACAGCTGGTCGACGCCGGGCTGCGGACCGTACTCCCCCGGGCCCGGCCGTCCGGCGGCGGCGCTGCCCGCGGTGGCCTCGCCGGTACGCAGCACGCCCAGCAGGCGGCGCATCTCGGCGAGCGCCTGGCGGCCGGTGCCGGAGATCGTTTCCAGGGCCTGTCTGGTCTGTTCGGGAGCGGTGTCGAGCACGTACGCGGCGCCGTCGGCCTGCACCACCATCACCGAGACGTTGTGCGCGACGACGTCGTGCAGTTCGCGCGCTATGCGGGCCCGCTCGGCGGCGGCGGCGATCTTGGTCTGTGCCTCCCGCTCCTTCTCCAGCCTGGTGGCGCGCTCCTCGAGCTGGGCGTAGTAGGCGCGGCGGGTGCGCAGCGAGTCGCCCAGCACCCAGGCGAGCACGAAGGTGACCGTCATGAACAGATCGCCGAGCACGGCGGCGATGAAGCTCTGGTCCGGGTTCGGCCAGCGCAGCGTGGCGATGGTGGGGGCGACGATGGCGCCGCCGAGGGCGAACCGGGAGGCCCAGCGGATGTTGCGGGAGGCCACCGTGAAGATGATCACGAGGAAGGCGAAGTTGCTGGGCACGACGTCGACGTCCGTGATCACCTGGGCGATGCCGGTTCCGGTGGCGAGTACCAGCATCTTCTCCGGGGCCCGGCGGCGCAGGGCCACGACGAGGCACAGGGAGAGGGCGATGGGGATCGCGGCGATCTGCTCCTGCGGGCCTTGCGGCAGGCCATGGGCATCCGAGTGCATGCTGGAGACGAGCCAGCCCGCGGACATCATCAGCAGCAGGACAGCCCAGGCGCTGTCCACCCAGGTGGGGTGCCGGCGGATGAAGTCGTAGATGCGGTTCACATCACCCAGCGTATGGAGCCCGGGTACGTGCCGGGGTCAACCGGACGGCCGATCCGTGGGGCGCCCGCCTACTCCCCAAGGTGGAGGAGAACGCTCCGCACCGCTGTCGCTAACGTGACCGTGTGAACGATTTCGCTGCCCCGGACGCCGCCTTCACGACCTGGCGGACCGCGGCCGAGCACGCGCTGTACGGCGGCGCGGACGACGGTGAAGGCCCCGGATTCTTCGTGCGGGAGGCGCCCGGCGCCCACTTCCGTACCTCCGTGCACGCCTCGCCACTCTTCGCGGGCGCGGTGGCCCGCCTGCTGGGGCGGGTCGACGACGCGCTGGGCCGCCCCGCCGAGCTGGCCTTCGTGGACGTGGGCGCGGGGCGCGGCGAACTCCTCACCGGGGTGCTCGCCGCGCTGCCCGGCGAGGTGGACGCGCGGGTGCGGCCGTACGCGGTGGAGCGGGCCCCCCGCCCCGCCGGGCTGCCGGAGCGGATCACGTGGCTGACGGACCTGAGCGAGCTGACCGAGCTGACCGCTCCGGCCGAACCGGCCGCCGGCGCCGGGCCGGTGGGCCTGCTCTTCGCGAACGAGTGGCTGGACAACGTACCCGTCGACGTCGCCGAGGTCGGCCCCGACGGTGCGCCGCACACCGTGCTCGTACGGGCGGTGGACGGGGCGGAACGGCTCGGCGGCCCGCTGCCCGCCGGACCGGACGCCGACTGGCTGCGGCAATGGTGGCCGCTGGGCACCGAACCGGGACTCCGCGCCGAACTCGGACGCCCCCGTGACGAGGCGTGGGCCGCGGCCGTACGCACCCTCGCCCGCGGCCTCGCCGTCGCCGTCGACTACGGCCACACCCGCGAGCGCCGCCCGCCCTTCGGCACCCTCACCGGCTACCGCGACGGCCGCGCGGTGCACCCCGTTCCGGACGGCGGGAGCGACCTCACCGCCCATGTCGCGCTCGACGCCTGTGCGGAGGCGGGACGAACGGCGGCGGGAGCGACGGCGGGAGCGACGGCGGCCGGCGGAGCGGCCCCGTCGCTGCTCTCCCAGCGCACCGCCCTGCACGCGCTGGGCGTCGACGGCGCCCGCCCGCCACTGTCGCTGGCCACCGACGAACCGGCCGCGTACGTACGGCGGTTGAGCGCGGCCGGCGAGGCGGCGGAGCTGACCGACCCGGCCGGCCTGGGCGGCTTCGACTGGCTGGTCCAGCGGGTCGGCGCCATCCCGCCGGTCTCGCCCTTCGGCTGACCCCGCCCCAGGAGCACCGGCCGGTCGGCTACCCGGCCATCCAGCGTTCCGGACGCGCCTCCCGGCGCCCCGTACGGGAGCGCTCAGCCTGGGCGTGCACGAGCGCGTGCGCTTCCGCCGCGTCGCGCAGCCGGGCCGCGGTCCAGCCGTTCGCGCCGTTGTCCACCATGACGTTCGCCAGCCGCATCCGGCGCTCCCACGGGCCCTGGCCGAGCCGGACGCTCTGCACCTTGGCGTGCGGTACCAGCGTGGTGCGGCGGCGCAGCAGTCCGCTGCGGGTGACGAAGACGGCGCCGGTCACCCCGTGCCCGTACCCCCGCCACCGCAGCGGTGCGCACCAGCGGGCGCGGCGCGGTACGGGGGCGGCGGCGCCGACCGCGGCGGCCAGGTCGACGCCGGGCAGCACCCGGGCGAGTACGTCCGCCGCGGCGGCCCGGGTGGCGACCGGTATGAGCACGCCGCCCTTGTCCTTGCCCGCGCCCGCGATCTCCAGTTCGACCCGGACCCAGCCGCGCCGCCGCCACAGCAGCGGTTCGGTGATCCGTACGGACTGCACTCTCCCCGGCGGTACGGTCGCGTGCTCGCGGTCCAGCAGCCCGTGGTCGAGGCGCAGCCCGTCCGGCGACTCGGCCACCGTCCAGTCGTACTCCTTCAGCAACCGTCCGGCGGTGCTCGCCCACACCCCGCCCAGGAACGGGACGAAGGTGGCGAGGGCCGCCCAGATGCTGCCGCTGGTGAGGTAGATGACGCCGGGGACGGTGATCGTCGCGGCGAGGGCGCCCCAGCCCGTGCCGATGAGCAGCAGTCCGGTGACCAGCGTGCGGGTGTCCACCCGCAGCAGCTCGCGGGCCGGCGCCTCGCCCGCCTCGGGCGCCGCTTCGGGAGCGATGCCCGCCGCCCGGGCGAGGAGTTCGGCGCGCAGGGCGACGGCCTCCTTCTCACCGAGGAAGGCCAGCTCGTCCTTGGCCTCCGTGCCGACCACGTCCAGCTTGAGCTTGGCGACCCCGGCGACGCGGGCGAGCAGCGGCCTGCCGACGTCGACCGCCTGGATGCGGTCGAGCCGGATGTGGGCGGTGCGGCGGAAGAGCAGACCGGTACGGATGCGCAGTTCGGTGTCGGTGACGAGGTAGCTGGTGCACCACCAGGACAGGAACCCGTACACCGCCGCGACCGGCAGCAGCACCGCGAACGCGACCAGCAGCCAGCCCGGCGTCAGCGCGGTGAACCACTCCCTGGTGCGCTGGAAGTCCTGCATGGAGAAGGCGATGAGACCGGCGACCGGCGCCCATGCCCGGCGCCACGGCGTGATCGGGTGCAGCGGTGTGCCCTCGGGGCGGGTGGGCAGCAGGGAGCGCGAGGAGACGGGGGACGGTCCGGGCGCCCCCGGCCGCTCGCTCACAACCCCGCCGACCGGGCGCCGCCCAACTCCGTCAGCCGGTCGCGCAGCCGTTCCGCCTCCGCCGGGTCGAGCCCCGGGATGGCGGCGTCGGTGGTCGCGGCGGCGGTGTGCAGCTGCAGCCGGGCAAGTCCGTAGCGCCGCTCCAGCGGGCCCGAGGTGACCTCGACCAGCTGCATCCGCCCGTACGGCACGACGGTCAGCTCGCGCCACAGCACTCCACGGCTGATCAGCAGGTCGTCGTCACGCTCCGCGTACCGCCACGAGCGCCAGTTACGGGCCAGCGCGCCCCAGCCCCACCCGGCGCCGGCCGCGGGCAGCAGCGCGAAAGCGGCCCAGCCGGGACCCGCGGTCAGCCCGAGCAGCAGGATCAGTCCGGCCGTGAGCGGCAGCAGCCAGCACAGCAGAACCACCCGCCGCATCCGCAACAGCGCCCGCTCCACGCCGCGCCAGCCCTCGGGCCCGGACTCGAGCACCGGCTCGGACTCGGTCCCGCTTGTCCCCGTTGTCATGCGACCAGCCTAAGCGGCGCGGTGAAACGGGTGCCAGACTGTGGGCCATGAGCCAGCGGACGATGACGGGCAGCACTGCCGGAACGCCGGGTACGCAGACCACGGTCGGTGTCGGCGGTGCCGCCGAGAGCACCGACATGGTGCTCAACATCGGCCCCCAGCACCCCTCCACACACGGCGTCCTGCGGCTGCGACTCGTCCTCGACGGAGAGCTGATCAGCGCGGTCGAGCCGGTGGTGGGCTACATGCACCGGGGCGCGGAGAAACTCTTCGAGGCCCGCGACTACCGCCAGATCATCGTGCTGGCGAACCGTCATGACTGGCTTTCCGCCTTCTCCAACGAGCTGGGTGTGGTGCTCGCCGTCGAGCGGATGCTCGGCATGGAGGTGCCCGAGCGCGCGGTGTGGACGCGGACACTGCTGGCCGAACTGAACCGGGTGCTCAACCACTTGATGTTCCTCGGCTCCTACCCGCTGGAACTGGGCGGTATCACGCCCGTCTTCCACGCCTTCCGTGAGCGCGAGGAACTCCAGCATGTGATGGAGGAGCTCTCCGGCGGCCGGATGCACTACATGTTCAACCGGGTCGGCGGCCTGAAGGAGGACCTGCCGGCGGGCTGGCAGGGTCGGGCCCGGCACGCGGTGTCCGCCGTGCGGTCACGGATGGACACCTTCGAACGGCTGGTGACGGGGAACGAGATCTTCCGCGGCCGTACGCGCGGAGTCGGCGTGCTGGCCCCGGAGACGGTCCAGGCGTACGGAGTCAGCGGGCCCATCGCCCGGGCCTCCGGCGTCGACTTCGACCTGCGGCGCGACGAGCCGTATCTGGCGTACGGGGAGCTCCAGGACACCCTCGAGGTCGTCACCCGGAGCGAGGGCGACTGTCTCGCCCGTTTCGAGGTGCTGCTGGATCAGGCGTACAACGCGCTGGACCTGGCCGACGCCTGCCTCGACCGGCTCGGGCAGCTGCCGCCCGGGCCCATCAACCAGCGGCTGCCGAAGGTGCTCAAGGCTCCGGAGGGTGCGACCTACGCCTGGACCGAGAATCCGCTCGGACTCAACGGCTACTACCTCGTCTCCAAGGGAGAGAAGACGCCCTACCGGCTCAAGCTCCGCTCGGCCTCGTTCAACAACATCCAGGCGCTGACGGAGCTGCTGCCGGGGACGCTGGTCGCGGACATGGTGGCGATTCTGGGGTCGTTCTTCTTCGTGGTCGGCGACATCGACAAGTAGCCGGGTCGGG
>NZ_JBOHCV010000481.1:0-4148 GCF_050698815.1 Streptomyces sp. | reverse complement strand
CCACACCGGCATCGAGAAGAACCTCGAGTACCGGACGTGGACGCAGGGCACGACGTTCGTGACGCGCATGGACTACCTCACGCCGTTCTTCAACGAGACGGCGTACTGCATGGCGGTCGAGAAGCTGCTCGGCATCGAGGGCGACATCCCGGACCGTGCCAACGTCATCCGCGTGCTGCTGATGGAGCTGAACCGGCTCTCGTCCCACTTCGTCGCGATCGCCACAGGCGGCATGGAGCTGGGCGCCACCACCATGATGATCTTCGGCTTCCGGGACCGCGAACTGGTGCTGGATCTCTTCGAACTGATCACCGGGCTCCGGATGAACCACGCCTACATCCGCCCCGGCGGCCTCTCGCAGGACCTGCCGCCCGGCACGGTCGACGCGCTGCGCGAGTTCCTGAAGAAGATCAGGAAGAACCTGCCGGAGTACGACGCGCTCGCCACCGGCAACCCCGTCTTCAAGGCCCGGCTCAAGGGCATCGGCCATCTCGACCTGGCCGGCTGCATGGCGCTCGGCGCGACCGGTCCGATCCTCCGCTCCGCCGGACTCCCGCACGACCTGCGCAAGGCACAGCCCTACTGCGGTTACGAGACCTACGACTTCGAGGTCCCCACCGTCGACACCTGCGACTCCTACGGGCGCTTCCTGCTGCGCCTGGAGGAGATGTACGAGTCGCTGCGCATCGTCGAGCAGTGCATCGACCGGCTGGAGCCGGGCCCGGTCATGGTCGGCGACAAGAAGATCGCCTGGCCCGCGCAGCTCGCGCTCGGCCCGGACGGGCTCGGCAACTCGCTGGACCACATCAGGAACATCATGGGCACCTCCATGGAGGCCCTGATCCACCACTTCAAGCTGGTCACCGAGGGCTTCCGGGTCCCGCCGGGACAGGCCTACGCGGCGGTGGAGTCCCCGAAGGGCGAACTCGGCGTGCACGCCGTGAGCGACGGCGGCACCCGTCCGTACCGCGTGCACTTCCGTGACCCCTCCTTCACCAACCTCGAAGCCATGGCGGCGATGTGCGAGGGCGGCCAGGTGGCCGACGTGATCGTCGCCGTCGCGTCCATCGACCCCGTGATGGGAGGCGTCGACCGATGACCACCGCGCCCGACCGGGGGAGCGCCCCGAGCACCCCCGAAGCACCGATGCTCGGCATCCCCGCCATGCCCGCGCCGGACTATCCGGCCGACGTGCGCGAGCGGCTGGAGCGGGACGGCCGCGAGATCATCGCGCGCTACCCCGACAGCCGCTCGGCGCTGCTGCCCCTGCTGCACCTCACGCAGGCGGAGGAGGGCCACGTCACCCGCACCGGCCAGCGCTTCTGCGCCGAGCTGCTCGATCTCACCACCGCCGAGGTCAACGCGGTCGCGACCTTCTACTCGATGTACCGCCGCAAGCCCTCCGGCGACTACCAGGTCGGCGTCTGCACGAACACGCTGTGCGCTGTGATGGGCGGTGACGCCATCTTCGACGAGCTCAAAGAACACCTGGCCGTGGGCAACAACGAGACCACCGACGACGGCAAGGTCACCCTCGAGCACATCGAGTGCAACGCCGCCTGCGACTACGCACCGGTGGTGATGGTCAACTGGGAGTTCTTCGACAACCAGACGCCCGAATCCGCCCGGCGGATGGTCGACGACCTGCGCGCCGGACGCGAGGTGACCCCCACCCGCGGTGCGCCGCTGTGCACCTTCAAGGAGACGGCACGCATCCTGGCCGGCTTCCCCGACCAGCGCCCGGGCGCGGTGGAGGCCACCGGCGCCGGCGGCGAACCCTCGCTGGTGGGACTGCGGCTGGCCCGGGGCGAGGCCCCGGCGGGCCGTCGCGTCAGCCCGCGCGCTGCCGGCGGGCCCGCGGATCAGCCCGTACCGCTGCCGGGCGACGAGGAGAACGAGTGATGTCGACCGAATCCCCGGAGAAGCTGCTCACCCCGGTGCTCTCCGCCAACTGGGACAAGCCCGACGCCTGGACCCTGGAGACCTACCGCCGCCACTACGACGGCTACGCCGGGCTGGCCACGGCGCTGGCGATGCCGCCGGACGAGGTCATCGCGTACGTGAAGGACGCCGGCCTGCGCGGGCGCGGCGGCGCGGGGTTCCCGACCGGCATGAAGTGGCAGTTCATTCCGCAGGGCGACGGCAAGCCGCACTATCTCGTCGTCAACGCCGACGAGTCCGAGCCGGGCACCTGCAAGGACATCCCGCTGCTCTACGCCAATCCGCACTCCCTCATCGAGGGCATCGTGATCGCCTGCCACGCGATCCGCTCCTCGCACGCCTTCATCTACCTGCGCGGCGAGGTCGTCCCCGTACTGCGGCGCCTGCACCTGGCCGTGCGTGAGGCGTACGAGGCGGGCTACCTCGGCAAGGACGCGCTCGGCGACGGCAAGCCGCTGGACATCACCGTGCACGCGGGCGCGGGCGCCTACATCTGCGGTGAGGAGACGGCGCTGCTGGACTCCCTGGAGGGCCGCCGCGGACAGCCCCGGCTGCGGCCGCCGTTCCCGGCCGTCGCGGGTCTGTACGCCTGCCCCACCGTCGTGAACAACGTCGAGTCCATCGCCTCGGTGCCCGCCCTCATGCACAAGGGCAAGGATTGGTTCCGCTCGATGGGGACGGAGAAGTCCCCCGGCTTCACCCTCTACTCGCTCAGCGGCCACGTCGCCAGCCCCGGCCAGTACGAGGCACCGCTGGGCATCACGCTGCGCCAGCTGCTGGAGATGAGCGGGGGCATGCGGCCCGGCCACCGGCTGAAGTTCTGGACGCCGGGCGGCTCCTCGACACCGATGCTCACGGACGAGCACCTCGACGTGCCGCTCGACTACGAGGGCGTCGGCGCCGCGGGCTCCATGCTCGGCACCAAGGCGCTGCAGTGTTTCGACGAGACGACCTGTGTCGTACGGGCGGTCACCCGCTGGACCGAGTTCTACGCACACGAGTCCTGCGGCAAGTGCACGCCCTGCCGCGAAGGCACGTACTGGCTCGTGCAGCTGCTGCGCGACATCGAGGCGGGCAAGGCGGCACCGGCCGACATCGACAAGATCGACGACATCGCCGACAACATCAACGGCAAGTCCTTCTGCGCCCTCGGTGACGGCGCCGCCTCACCGATCTTCTCCTCGCTGAAGTACTTCCGCGAGGAGTACGAGCAGCACCTGGAGGGGCGCGGCTGCCCCTTCGACCCCGCGAAGTCCACCGCGTGGGCCGACGCACAGGCCCCGCAGGACCCGAAGAACTCGCAGAACCCGCAGAACTCGCACCGGGAGGCCTCCGCGTGACCACCGTCCCCGCAACGCAGGAGGACCTCGTCTCGCTGACGATCGACGGAGCGGAACTCAGCGTGCCCAAGGGCACCCTCGTCATCCGCGCCGCCGAGCAGCTCGGCATCGAGATCCCGCGCTTCTGCGACCATCCGCTCCTGGACCCCGCCGGCGCCTGCCGTCAGTGCATCGTCGAGGTGGAGGGCCAGCGCAAGCCGATGGCGTCCTGCACCATCACCTGCACCGACGGCATGGTGGTCAAGACCCATCTGACCTCGCCGGTCGCGGAGAAGGCGCAGCGCGGTGTGATGGAGCTGCTGCTCATCAACCACCCGCTGGACTGCCCCGTCTGCGACAAGGGCGGCGAGTGCCCGCTGCAGAACCAGGCGATGTCGACCGGTGAGGCCGACACCCGGTTCGAGGGCGCCAAGCGCACCTTCGCCAAGCCGGTGCCGATCTCGAAGCAGGTGCTGCTGGACCGCGAGCGGTGCGTGCTGTGCGCGCGCTGCACCCGCTTCTCCGAGCAGATCGCCGGTGACCCGATGATCGAGATGCTGGAGCGCGGCGCGCTGCAGCAGGTCGGTACGGGCGAGTGCGAGCCGTTCCAGTCCTACTTCTCCGGCAACACCATCCAGATCTGCCCGGTCGGGGCGCTCACTTCGGCGGCGTACCGCTTCCGCTCCCGCCCCTTCGACCTGGTCTCCTCGCCGTCGGTGTGCGAGCACTGCGCGGGCGGCTGCGCGACCCGTACGGACCACCGGCGCGGCAAGGTCATGCGCCGGCTCGCAGCGGCCGACCCCGAGGTCAACGAGGAATGGCTGTGCGACAAGGGCCGCTTCGGCTTCCGCTACGCCCAGCGCCCCGACCGCCTCACCACCCCGCTGG
>NZ_JBOHCV010000480.1:0-4903 GCF_050698815.1 Streptomyces sp. | reverse complement strand
AAGGTGAAGCAGCGGCCGTCCGGTGAGAGCGCGCCGAACTTCTCGACGCAGACTGTGCTGTCCGGATCCACGATGAGGTGGACACCCGCCGCGAGGGCCGTCGCCGACTCGCCCCTGCGCAGGCTCTCGCAGGCCAGGTGCACGGCGACGAGGGAGGAGGACTGGCCGGTGTCGACGGCGAGGCTGGGACCGCGCAGTCCCAGGGTGTGGGAGACGCGGTTCGCCAGCAGACCGCGCTGCGTCCCGCCGAGGGTGTGCCGGGTCATCCGGTCCGCCCCCAGGCGGCCCTGCAGTCTCGCGAAGTCGTCCGCCATGGCACCCACGAAGACGCCCGTGCCACTGCCGTCGAGGGAGGCGGGAGATAACCGTGCGTCCTCTATGCACTCCCAGGCGAGCTCCAGCATCAACCGTTGTTGCGGATCTGTCGCAGCTGCCTCCTTCGGAGAAATGCCGAAGAACTCCGCGTCGAATCTGTCGACGTGCTCGAGAAAACCCCCTGGGGGCGTCTCGCGGTCCCCGTCCTGCGAGGAGCCATGCACCGAAAGGGGCGACAGAATCCGCCCCGCTGGCATTTCGGAGACAGCACTCGATCCATCGGCGAGCAGACGCCAGAAAGCCCCGGGATCCTCCGCTCCCGGAAGCCGGCACGCCCATCCGATGACAGCGATCGAATCGCCGGGAGCCCCACTTTCCGCACCCTTTACAGTCGGCGCTTGTGCGTCGGCGGGGTGCGTGGCATCCGTTAGTCGTCCTACCTCACCGCGCATCGCACATACCCCCTGTCCACGAGCACCGAACGATGGTGGAAACTTTGACAGAGGGCCTCCGGACACGCACCTCCGATATTGCTCTACTCGGCTTTGCGTGTGGGGGTTTCGTCAATACCGCGATACGGAGAGTGCCTGCAGCCCCCCGACCCGATCAACACCGGCTCGCGGCACAGCAGTATCGCGGACCGCGTTGAATCCGAGGCGAATTGTCCGGCGTCCTGCAATCGCGCCAGGGCCGCCGTCCGGTGGTGCGCGGGCTCCTGCTCCGCGCACTCGGCCGCGTAAATTCCCAGGAGAGTGTGGAAGCGGTACATGCCCTCGCCGGCCTCCTCGAGCAGATGGTAGTCGGCGAGCACACCCAGCACCTGCTCCGCGTGTACGAGGTCGCTGCCCATCAGTGTGGCACCGAGGAAGGCAGTGATCATCTCGCCGTGGTACAGCCCGAGAAGCCGGAAGAGCCGTGCCGCATCCGCCGGAAGCGCGTCGTACGCCACGGCGTACGCGGCCCTGAGACTCGCCGCCACGTCGTCCTCGACAGCGAGGCGGTCGAGGCGGCCCCCCTCGGCGGCGTGCTGCTGCGCCATGTCGGCCAAGGTCAGCCGGGGATGCTCGGCCAGACCCTCGGCGGCGATCCGCAGGGCAAGCGGCAGGCGCCCGCACATCTCGGCGAGCCGGGCGGCCGCCTCCCACTGTCCCTCCACCCTCCCCTCACCGATCAGATAGGTGATCAGCCGCACGGACTCGGCCGACGACAGAGGCTTGAGCGCGATGCGGTACGCACCGTCCCTCACCACCAGTCCGCGTTGCACCCGCCGACTGGTGACCAGCACACACACCTGCCCGCTCGGAATGAGCGGTCGCACCTGCTCCGCGCTCACGGCGTCGTCGAGCACCACCAGCGCCCGCTTGCCGTGCAGCAGGCTGCGGTACAGCGCCGTGCGTCCCGGGAGGTCGTCGGGGAGGCGTGCCTTCGCCACGCCCAGACTGCCCAGCAGCTGCGCCAAGGCGTCCATGGCGCTCAACGCCTTCTGGCCCAACGCCGCGCCGTACATGTCCACATAGAGGTGGCCGTCCGGGAAACGGTCGCCGAGCTGCCGCGCCGCATGCAGCGCGAGTGTCGACTTGCCGACACCCGGGGCTCCTTCGATGACCACCAGCGTCGGGCGCATCTCGGGCCGTCCGCCGCTCTGGGCGGTGAGGGCGTCCAAAGTCGCGAGTTCCTCGGCGCGACCGACGAACCCGCGTGCGCTGTGCGGAAGTTGAGCGGGGCGCACTGCCGGCTCAGGCACCGGGTCGACGGATGCGGCCCTGGCGGGTGCGGCGGCCCGACGGCCCTCGCGCATGGCCGCGATGTCCGTCGCCCGTGAGACGAGGTCTGGGTGTCCGGCGAGGATCTGGGCGTGCAGGGACTGCAGTTCGGTCCCCGGTTCCAGTCCCAGTTCCTCCCTGAGCAGGCATCTGGTCTCCCGGTACACGCCCAGTGCGTGGGCCCGGCGTCCGCTGCGGTACAGGCTCAGCATCAGGAACCAGCGCAGACCTTCGCGCAGCGGTTCCCTGGCGACCAGGTTGGAGAGCACGGGAACGGCCTCGGCATGCCGGCCCACGGCGAGCATGTCGGCGGCCCACTCCTCGACGGCGGTCAGGCGCAGTTCCGCGAGCCGGCTGCGCTCCATCTCGGCGAACGGCCCGGGAACGTTGGCGTAGGCATCCCCCCTCCATAACCCCAGCGCCGTGTCGAACTCCCGCACCGCTTCCTGGGGCCGCCCCTGGCCGTGCAGGCGCCGCGCCTCCGCGTGGCGCCGCTCGAACAGCGCGACGTCGACGTGATCGGGGTCGAGGCACAGTGCGTAGCCACCCCCGGAGGAGGTGAGTACGGCGCCCGAAGCACGGCGTCCGCGGCCGGGTTCGAGGACTCTGCGAAGACCGGCGACATAGGTGTGCACGCCGTTGGCCGCGGTCTGCGGTACGGCACTGCCCCACACCGCGTCGACGATCTGCTCGACGCCCACGATCTCGTTGACGCGGCTCGCGAGGACTCCGACCACGGCACGCTGCTTCGGTGGCCCGAGCAGGACTTCCGCTCCGTCGCACCAAGCCCTCGCTGACCCCAACAGTTCCAGCCGCATGTTCCCCCTCGTCTGACACGGCCCCCGGCCTCCGGACGAACCCTTGCAACGCTCTGGTCACGGGCGAAGAGTTGCGTCTCGCTACGCCAAACATTCGCCTTCGATGAGCTCCGTTCGTCCGCAATCGACACAATGAGACGCAGTTTTCCGCTGGTCTCACCACAACTTAGAACAAAGTATCTACCGTTCGGGCACCTGTCACCGCTGACATTGCTCACACCCACGTCCGTGCGCAAGAGGGCGGACCGCACCGCGTGGGTTCCCCTACGGGGTAGGGGCCGCACCCGATGAGACCCGGCGGCGGGGAACGACGACGGGCACGGGTCCCCGGTCACCAAGTGCGGTCAGCGCTCACCTGATCACCAGAGGGCCCGTGCCCTCTGTCCGTTCCGTTGCAGGTCTCCGCCGGCCGGGCGGAGACCGGGACGCGTCGGCCGCGGACGCTATCCGATCAGCTTCGACATCGCGTCGAGGCTGCGCAGCGTGTCCGCTTCCGGGGCGGTGTCCAGGGTGAACAGGATCCGGTCCGCGCCCGCCGCGACGATCGACTCGACCGCCCGGGCGTCAGTGGGAACCTGATACGCCGTCACCGGCAGGTAACCACGGCCCCGCTCCTCCGCACGACGCCGGAAGTCGGCCACGAGATCCCCGAGGTTGCCTTCCCCCTCGAGCATCATCGGCAGCCAGATGAGCCCCCAGTCGTCACCGAAGTCCAGGACGCGCTCGACGGCCGCCGGATGGTTGCCGCCGACCATGATCGGCGGATGCGGACGCTGCACCGGCTTGGGCCAGGAGAACACCGGGTCGAAGGAGACGAAGTCGCCGTGGAACTCCGCCTCCTCCTGGGTCCAGAGGGCCTTCATGGCGAGCACTCGCTCGCGCAGCAGCGCCATGCGTGTCCTCGGATCGGTACCGTGATTGCGGATCTCCTCACGGTTCCAGCCCGCACCCACGCCCACGACCGCGCGGCCACCCGACACAAGATCGAGCGAAGCGATCTCCTTGGCCAGGGTGATGGGATCGCGCTGGGTCACCTGGAACACCCCGCCGCCCACGATCAGCCGCTCCGTCGCCATCGCCGCCGCGGTAAGCGACACGATGGGGTCCAGGGTGCGGTAGAGATCCCGGCCCAGCTCTCCACCGCCCGGCCACGGGGTCTCCCGCTTCACCGGAATGTGGGTGTGCTCGCCGACGAACAGCGACTCGAATCCGCGCTCCTCCAGGGCTCGACCCAACTTTGCGGGTCCGATTCCCTCGTCGGTCACGAGGGCCGACACACCGAACTTCACACGCTCTCCCCAGATCGAATCGTACTGGTCGGCAAGGCCACTTGGGCTCGATCAGCCGGCGGCAGGTACGAGGGTCCCGCCGGCGGTCGCGATCGGCACCGTGTCCGAGATTCCCTCGGCGCGGAGGACTTTCTCGTCACGGATGGTCCAGAAGTGAACGAAGCGCACGTTGAATTCGTTTCCGGACTCCTTGAACCGTCCGCTCCACCAACCGAATGCCGTGACCCAGTCACCGGACGGAAGGTACTTCTCCACTTCGAACTTGGCCTGGTCCAGGTGTCCCAGAGCGCTGGCGAAGTACGCGGCGGCACCGTCGAGCCCCTTGTAGTCGCCCTGCGACCAAGGCAGCGACTTCGGGGCGATCATCTCGACCTCGGGATCACATGTCCCGAGAACCATGTCGATATCGAAGGCGGTCAGGCCCGCGTAAACGCGCTTCACCGTGTCCACAGGCTGTTCAGGCATTCTTCCTCCGTCATTTCAGGGTGATACATGGATTTCCCTTGTCCCCGGCCCCGGACGACTCGGAGGGCGACCGGGATTCCGCATGGGGCGTCGTACCGGCCCCGGCGGGGCTACGGCACGGGACTCTGCACGCGGGGGGCCGCCGCGCTCACGGCAGGTGATCTCCGGGCGGCGCGCAGCGAACGGGCGATCACCGTCGGCCGCATGAGTGCGGACGGCGGAATCAGCATCTGCTGCACCTCCAGCATCACGC
>NZ_JBOHCV010000479.1:0-6189 GCF_050698815.1 Streptomyces sp. | reverse complement strand
ATCGGCCAGACCGTGGGCTCCGGCCACTTCAACCAGCTTCAGGTCCCCGACCAGGTCAACGCCATGATCGCCCGCTTCCTGGAGTCGTACGGGCTGTGACGGGCGGTTACGCCTCG
Source organism: Streptomyces sp. (assembly GCF_050698815.1). Lineage (GTDB taxonomy): Bacteria > Actinomycetota > Actinomycetes > Streptomycetales > Streptomycetaceae > Streptomyces. The sequence continues at coordinate 6,073 of NZ_JBOHCV010000479.1, read as the reverse complement.
TCCTCTTAGTCCTCTTCGTCCTCGTCGTCGCCGCGGGCCAGCCACGTCGCCAGGCGTTCCACCGGGACCTCGAAGTCCGGGTTCAGGTCGACGAACGTACGCAGCTGGTCGGCCAGCCACGCCAGGGTGACCTCTTCCTCGCCGCGTCGCTTCTCCAGTTCCTCGATACCGCGGTCGGTGAAGTACACGGGGTGCTCCTGAGGTGCGTGTGGGGTGCGGGTGCTCTGGTTCCAGCGTATGGGGTCAGGGGAGCGCCCCTTACTTCCGGTCGGGGAACGCCTCGTCGAGCGTGGGAACGGTGAGACTGCTCGTCGCCAGCGCCTCCTGGACGTCGTCGACCCGCAGATACCGTCCCTGCTGGACCACCGGCACGACCTTCTCGATCGAGCCGGCCTCGCTGAGGTGGAAGACGGTCCACGGCCTCCGAGAGGCGTCCAGCGTCTCGCCGTCGCGCATGATCCCCCGGGTCTTCGCGGTCGTACCGCGGGTCCCGGGGATCGCTTGGTGAAGGGTCTCCACCGCCACGACGTCGAAGACCAGGCCCCGGCCGCCCGGCTGGTACATCACCAGCGACCGCGGGCGGGCGAGTCCGACGTGGCTGCTGCTGAGCGGGCACATGTACACGCCGTACGTGCCGAGTTCCTCCAGAGCCAGGGCGTTCGCCGGCACGATGACCGCATGGTCGTGCAGCGTGCGGAACCAGTCCACCGCCGCGTCCTCCTCCCACACCAACCTGCCGCGGTTGCGGTGTGCCGGATCCGCGACGAGCCCGCGGGCCGCCATCAGCTCCATGCTGCGCGGCTGGCGTTGGGTCATCGCGGCGAAGTCGGACCGTGTCAGGACCTCCGGCAGTTCCTCGAACCACGACATGCAACTGCCCTTCTGTGAGGCAATATTGAAGAGCCGAGACGCTCTCTCCGGTGCGACGATAGCGGTTCCGAGAAACGAGGATACGATTCTTCGCATCCTCGTTTGGGTGAGTTTCGGGCCGAGCTCCTTGCGCCGGACGGGACGCCTCGCATCCTCGAACGACTCGCCCGAGAGGTCTGAGATGCCGGCACGAATCCCGCTTCCCGTCGGTCACCGGCGCACGTCTTCCCCCACCGAGCGGAGGGCGTAAGTGGAGCGCGGCGTGCAGGAGATCGAGCTGCCCGGCGGGGAGACAGTGCTCGCGGCCGTGCGGGTGCTGGAGCCCGACCAGGTTCCTGATGTGCCCGGCGGGACCTACGACTTCGAGGACACCGGTGCCTTCGACCGCCTCGCGGCCCGCGTGGAGCAGCTCAACGAGCTGGTGACCGGGGTCGGTTCGGCCGTGCTGGAGGCGGCCCGTGCCGCGCGCCCGCACGAGGTGAGCGCCACCTTCGGTGTGGAGATCGGGGTGAAGCCGGGCAAGGCCGTGGCGATGCTGGCCGACGGCGAGGTCAAGGGGTCGATCTCGGTCACCCTCACCTGGCGGCCGGACGGCGCCGCCGACGGCTGACGCCGCATCAATCACCCCTCGCATCTGGCCAACACGGGAAGTAATCTTGTTCCCCACACGTATCGACGGGGAAGTTCCGGGGGAACGGGGGTACGGATGGTCTGCCTTGGCGGTCGCCCGGCCGACGGCGCGCGATGCGGCCCGCGCTCGTGCGCCGTGCGTGTCCCATGAGCGCCGTCGAGAGCGCCGTACCGGCGGCTGTCGTACGGATTGGTGCACCAAGCGACGGGCATGACATGGGGGATGGACGGCGCGGCACCGGATTCTGGGGCAGCGGGTTCTTCATCGCGCCGGGCTGGGTGCTGACGAGCGCGCACGTCGTGGGGCAGGGGAGGGGTGCCGTGTGGAGGGGTGAGCGCGCCATCGGCATCAGCACGGCGGACAGCGGGCAGTTCACCGGCGAGCTGGCGTGCGCGTTACCGAAGCCGCTCGATCCCGAAAGACCTCCGTCCCCCTGGGGCGCCCCGGATCTGGCCCTCGTGCGGGTGCCCGAACTCGAGCACGGGTCGGGCGTGTTCAGCGGACCCGGAGCCGGGTCCGGTGCGGGACCCGACTGCCTGTGGCTCAGCGACCGTTCGGCCCTGACCCCCGCGAAGGTGGGGCTGTACGGATACATGCGGGACCCCTCCGGCGAGTTCTGCGTCGGCGACGAGGGGATGGCCGGCGGCGGGACGGGCGGCGGTCCCCTGATGCTGCGCGGCAATCTGCCGTCCGGCTGCTCGGGCGGTCCCGTCGTCGACCTCGTCCGCGCCAGCGTCATCGGCGTGTGCAGGGCCCGGGCCAAAGATGCCTCCAACTCGGCGCTGGCCACTCCCGTCACGGCGCTCCGCGACTTCTGTGACGCGGACCCGCGCGCGTACGCCGCGTGGCAGGAGGCGTTGCGCGCTCACGACCGGTACCACCTCAGCCGGTATCACGGACCCGGCCGGAGCTGGCCGCGCATCCAGGTCGATCTGGCGCGGTACGGGCACGGCTTCACGGCTGACCACCGGGCCGAACTGTACGGCCGCTTCGCCGAGTTGCCGCCCCCGACCAGCGCCGGACAGGTGCTGGGGATGGTGAACGAGGCGCGGCGCGAGGTGCTGCGGGAGTCCTACCGGCTCGACGCGCACGCCCCGCGCAGCTGGCGGGACGGCGTCGGGCTGCTCTACGACCCGCATGACGGCCGGCCCGCCGGCGCCGAGAGCGGCCGCGACCTGGAGCGGGAAGCGGTGCTGCTGTACGCGGCGAAGGTCTGTGTGGCGTTCTCGGCTGCACGCCGTGACGGTGTGCCGGGGCCCCGCCGGGCGGCCGACGGCAACGGTGCGATCGACGAGTTGCAGGCATGGGTCAAGGTCGCCGCGGTGTCGCTGCGCAACGAACTCATCCGGCAGCGGGTCCCCGAGATTCTGGACGCCGCAACCGCGCCGGTCATCGAGCCGGTCATCGAGCCGGTCACGGCACCGGACACCGCGCCCGCCGTCGCGCCGGCCGTCGCACCCCCCGCCACCGAGCCGGTCACCCCACCGTCCGAAGAGCGGTCCGCAGCGCCCGCCGCCCCCGCACCGGCCACCGTCTCCGCCGCGTACGCGGACGTCCTGGTCGAGATCGATCCCGACTTCTACGGCACGCACGCCTGGCGCGTGAAGCTGCTCCGGGGCGACGGGCAGGTCACCCCTCTCCAGCACAACGAGAACGGCGTGCCGCGCGCGGAGTTGGAGCGGGACATCCGCGCCGCGCTCGCCGCCGCCCTGGACCAGGGAGACATCGGCGAGCACCTGGCCGCGGTCGACTTCATGCTGCCGCGTGCGCTCTTCGACGAGCCGGTGGAGATGTGGCGGGCCCGGGAGGCGAGTCCGGGCGAGCCGTTCAGCGCGCACACGCTGCCGCTTGGCCACCGCCGTACGGTCGCACTGCGCGACTGGCAGCGCTGGACGCGGCAGGTCATCCCGGAATGGCGGGACCGCTGGAGGGTCATCGAGCGGGGGCGGCTCGGTGCGGTGCCGCTGTGCCGCGACATGCCCGTCGCCGGGCACGACAGCCCGTACCCGGAGAGCGAGGACGTCGCCTACGGACGGCTGCACACCGCCGGGCACAACGCCGTGCCCGTGCACTGCGCGCGGGTGGGCCACGGGCGCGCGGCCGCGGCGCTGGGCGTCGCGCTCGCCGCGGGGCATCCGGTGGCGCTGTGGCGCCGCTGCGACGAACGGCACGCGGACTGCACCGAGTTCTACGCGGGTGTCGAAGGGTGGCTCCGCGAGGTCGGCGCCGACGGCGGACCGGACGGGCTGCGCGAGGGGGTCCGTGCCCTGCGCAACAGGAATGTCGATCCGGACGCGCTCGACCCCGACGCGGCCTGGGCACGGCAGCTCGTTCTCCTCTACGATCCGCCGCACGGACCGCAGCTCCCCGACGGACCGCTCCGCGCGCCACCGCTCCGCCCGTAGCCCGCATGCCGCCCGAGCATCGACCGAGCACCGACCGATCACGCCCGACTCAGCGACACCGGCCAGAGCCAAGAGGAGCACGAGGAGCCATAGTGAGCGATTGGCGCATTTACCGGGGAGCGGGGCTCCCGCACGACGGCCTGCGGCGGTTACCGGAGCCGCCGCCCTGGCGTGACTTCACTTTCACGGACGGCGCCCCCGGGGCGGCGGAGGGCGCCGCCACCGAGGAGGCCGACGCCGCCAGACGGCTGGGCGTGCAGCGGCAGTTGGTGGAGAACCTGCACCCACGCCCCGAAGAGGTCGAGGCGGTCAACGCCGCGCTGTATCTTCGCCGCCCCCTGCTGGTCACCGGGAACCCCGGCACCGGCAAGTCGACGCTCGCCCACGCCGTCGCACACGAGCTGGGGCTGGGCCGGGTGCTGCGCTGGCCCATCGTCAGCCGCACGACACTGCAGGACGGGCTCTATCACTACGACGCCATCGGCAGGCTGCAGGACGTCCAGCTGGACCGGGCGGTCGACGGTGAGCGGGCCGAACGGCCGCCCATCGGCTCGTACATCCGGCTGGGCCCGCTCGGTACGGCGCTGCTGCCCACCGGCTCCGGCGGCGCCTGGGAGCCCGGCGGCGCGCTGCCCCGGGTGCTGCTCGTCGACGAGCTGGACAAGAGCGACCTCGATCTCCCCAATGACCTGCTGAACGTGCTGGAGGAGGGCGAGTTCACGATCCGGGAGCTGGAGCGCAGTGCCGACCGCGAGCCGGTCACCGACGTACTGACCGACGACGGCCGCATGGTGCCCGTCACCGGCGGCCGGGTGCGCTGCACGACCTTCCCCTTCATCGTTCTCACCTCCAACGGTGAACGGGACTTCCCCGCGGCCCTGTTGCGCCGCTGCATCCAGCTGGAGCTGAAGCCGCCCACCGAGAAGCAGCTCGCGGCGATGGTCACCGCCCATCTCGGCGAACAGGCGCTGGCGGAGGGCGAGGAGTACATCCAGCGCTTCCTCTCCCGCGACCCGGGCCAGGTGGTTGCCACGGACCAGCTGCTCAACGCCCTGTTCCTCACTCAGCGCGCGGCCGGTGCCGAGCGGGTGACCCGCAACCGCCTCGCCGAGATGCTGTTGCGCCCGCTGGACCGCCCGAGGTGATGGGGGATGGACCCGAGGGGGCTCCCGGACCAGCCCGCGGACATGTCCGCCGAGCGATCGGCGGCCGAACAGCGGGTCGCCGAGCAGCGGGTGGCCGAGCTCGTCGCACGGTTGCGCGGGGCGGGCTGGGAGCCGACGGCCCAGGAGGTGGCCGAAGCCCTCTGGCTGGCCCGCTGGACCGCCCCCGACGCGCGCGAGGAGGCCGGAAGGGCGGTGGCCGGCCGGGCCGGTGATGCCGCGACCGGCGCGTCCGCGCCCGAGGGGCCCCCTTCGGTACGTACGCCTGAGCAGCCCCCGGCCCGTGCGCTCAGCCGGACCGCGCACGCCGGCGCGGAGCGCTCGGCGCCCGTGTCGCTCTACGCACCCGCCCGGCACGGCGGTGCGCCGGGTGGCACCTTCGCGGTGCGCGCCCCCGCGGCCGCAGCCCTGCCCGGGCTGCTCGGTTACCAGCGCGCGCTGCGCCCCCTGCTCGGCTACCGGCCGCAACTGCCCCCCGCGCCCGGTTCGCTGGACGAGGCCGCCAGCGCCGATCTCAGCGCGCGGAGCACCGCTGTGCGCCCCGTCTTCGGGCCGGCGCTGCGGCGAGCGGCCGAGGTGCTGCTGCTGATGGACGCGTCCGCCACCACCTCCGTGTGGCAGCTCACCTTCGACTCGCTCCGCCAGACCTGCGAACAGCTGGGCGCCTTCCGTGACGTCCAGGCCCTCTATCTGCACCGCGCCACCGACGGCACGCCGCTGATCGGCACCAGCCCCGACCGCTCGGCCGGCCGGTTGCGCCCCGCCGACCAGTACCGCGACACCACCGGCCGTCGTCTCACCCTCATCGTCAGCGACTGTGTCGGACCGCTCTGGCAGGGCGGTGGCGCCCAGCGGCTGCTGCACCGCTGGTCGGGCGGTTCGCCGCTGGCCGTCGTGCAGCCGCTGCCGCCCCGGCTGTGGTCGCGCACGGCGCTGCCCGCCGAGCCGGGAGTGCTCGTCCGCGACCGGGGCGCGGGCGGCCGGGTCACCTTCGAGCCGGACGG
>NZ_JBOHCV010000478.1:0-7059 GCF_050698815.1 Streptomyces sp. | reverse complement strand
GGGCGGTGCTGCGGCGCCACGGCGAGCCGGAGGAGGTGACGATCGCCGCGCTGGAGGCGGGCCCGGTCCGGATGGACGTCGACCGGCACGTCGTCACCGTCTCGGGCGGCAAGGTCGATCTGCCGCTCAAGGAGTTCGACCTGCTGGAGATGCTGCTGCGCAACGCCGGCCGGGTGCTGACCCGGATGCAGCTGATCGACCGGGTCTGGGGGGCGGACTACGTCGGCGATACGAAGACCCTCGACGTACACGTCAAGCGCCTCCGCGCCAAGATCGAACCGGATCCCGGCGCGCCCCGCTATCTGGTCACGGTGCGAGGGCTCGGCTACAAGTTCGAGCCGTTGGCCGGGTCGGGCCCGCCCGCACGTGTACGTGATCCCGCGTGCTGCTGGGCTGCCTGTCGCCTCAGTGCCCGGCGTGCTCGCCCGCGGACTGTTCCTGCTTCTCCGGTGCTTCGGACGCGCCCGGCGAGGCGGAGCCGGATGCGTCCGTGGGGGTCGCCGTGGGGGAACCGGAGGGCGAGCCGGACGGCGCGCTCGGCGACGGCCGCACACTCGGGCCGAACTTCTCGTACTCCCCGGACGCCGGCACGACGGTCGCCCGCAGCCGCACGGCGCCCGTGCGGCTCAGGTCGAAGGTGACCGGCTGCGCGTTGCCGTCCGGCACGGAGGAGGAGCCGACGTCGCGCAGCACGGCCGCGGCGTTGCCCTTGCCGCCCAGCGCCAGTGAGCCGCCGGCGGGCACGGTCAGCGCCTTCTCACCCTTGGCCGGGCTGAGCTTCACGCGCGCGTTCGCGCCCTTGACGGTGATCGCCTTCAGCGTCTCGTCCTCGGAGCCGTTGTTGAAGATCCGTGCCGTCACCGCGGCCGGTCCCGAACCGGAAGGGGCGGTGAGCACGTTGACGTTCTGGATCTTGATGTCGCCGACCGAGGTCGCGGCGTTGTCCGGCCTGACCTGCAGCGTCTGGGCGTCGTTCCCCGCGGCGCAGGCGGACAGTGTGGCGACGGAGAGCACGAGGGCGGTGGCGGCGAGGGTGCCGCGTCGAAGGCTGCTGCTCACGGCGGCGGCAACTCCTGGGCGAGCTCTGGCGGCCGAACTACGAGCCGGTCGCGTACGGACAGAGATTCCCGCCCGGGGGCGGGCACGTCGGGTGACGTTGATCTGTAGCGCGCTCAGGTTACCGAGACCCTTGTCCCGCCCCGCACCCGACCCTCCCGCCGCGCGCCGCGCGGGTGGGTGCGCGTACGGCGGTGAGACCCGCCGCACATGAGCCGCCACTGTTTCCCGGTAAAGAATGCGAACGGGTTGTGAATTGATCAGCGGAACTGCTGATCAATTCTTGGGAAAGTCGGCGAAGGGATGAAGAGAGGCCGAACGGGCGACGACTTACAGCAGGACAAATCGGGCAGTCGGCGGCATCCAATACGCCATCCTCGGCCGTGTCCGCCGTGTTTCACTTCGCGTACAGAAGTGCCCCGACCTGCGAATACCTGCTCACAACTGACCGCCGCAGCACGTCACCTGGGCGCTTGTCAAGCCCCGAGATGCGGCCTGACCTGCGAAAACGCCATTCAGAAGCGCCCGATTCCGTGTTACCCTGGATAGTCACGGAAGGGGTACCTGACACATGACGTTCAAGGTTGGCGACACCGTGGTCTATCCCCATCACGGGGCCGCGCTGATCGAGGCTATCGAAACTCGGCAGATCAAAGGCGTGGACAAGACCTACTTGGTTCTGAAGGTTGCGCAGGGCGACTTGACGGTTCGTGTGCCAGCGGACAATGCGGAGTTCGTGGGCGTGCGCGACGTGGTCGGTTCGGACGGGCTGGACAAGGTCTTCGAGGTGCTCCGCGCACCGTACGCCGAAGAGCCGACCAACTGGTCCAGGCGCTACAAGGCAAATCTCGAGAAGCTCGCGTCCGGCGACGTGATCAAGGTGGCGGAAGTCGTCCGCGACCTGTGGCGCCGTGAGCGTGAGCGTGGGCTCTCCGCCGGAGAGAAGAGGATGCTCGCCAAGGCCCGCCAGATCCTGGTGAGTGAGCTCGCTCTCGCTGAGAACACGAACGAGGACAAGGCCGAGGCTCTGCTCGACGAAGTCCTCGCGTCCTGACTCACCTCCGCCGCGCCTGTCGCGACGGTCAGCAGCACCGCAGTCGAGCAGGGCTGTGGACGAGCACGTTTGATCAATCGAGCGCGCTTGATCAAACGAGCACGCTTGATCAAACGAGCAGAGCTGTGCCGCAGTGCCCGGGTGACGTGGTCCGTCGCCGGGCGCTGCGGCATGTCTGCCGGCGTTTCTGCGGCCCGCCGACAGTCCCCGGCGGCGTTCAGTAGTCTCCCTACTGCCCGCACGCCGTCTTCGCTCGCTGCATGCTCGAGAGTGTGCCGGGCCCGGGCAACGCCTCGACCGGTATCACGGAAGGGCCGGTCAAGGCTTCGCGCCCGGCACGATGAGGCCATACCCAACCCGCCTGAGGACACAAACCTGAACGCGCAGCCGATGTCAAACCAATCCGCGGGCGAGTCGCGCCCCGATCCTGCCGAGGCCCCCCATCGGGCCTCCCAGCAGGCCTCCCACGACGAACACCGCACCGCCGCCGTCATCCCCGCCGCCGGCCGCGGTGTTCGCCTCGGCCCCGGCACGCCCAAGGCACTGCGCGCGCTGAGCGGTACTCCGATACTGGTGCACGCCGTACGGGCCATGGCGCGCGCACGAGCCGTCTCCCTCGTGGTCGTGGTCGCCCCGCCCGGCGGCGCCGACGAGGTCCGGCACCTGCTCGACGAGCACACCCTCCCCGATGTCGTGGTCGTCCCGGGCGGTGAGACCCGCCAGGACTCCGTCCGCCTCGGCCTCGCCGCACTCCCCGGCGATGTCGACACCGTCCTGGTGCATGACGCCGCACGCCCCCTGGTCCCGGCGGAAACCGTGGACGCCGTGGCCGCGGCCGTACGTGCCGGTGCGCCCGCGGTCGTGCCCGCGCTGCCCGTGCCGGACACCGTCAAGGAGGTCGAGCCGCGTACGGACGGCGGGCCCGAGCCGGTGACGGGCACGCCGGAACGGTCGCGGCTGCGGGCCGTGCAGACCCCGCAGGGCTTCGCACACGAGGTCCTCGCCGCCGCGCACGCGCGGGTCGCCAGAGAGGGTGACGGCGCGACCGACGACGCGGGCATGGTGGAGCGCATGGGGATCGAGGTCGTGGTCGTACCCGGGCACGAGGAGGCGTTCAAGGTGACGCGGCCCCTCGACCTGGTGCTGGCCGAGGCCGTTCTGGCGAGGAGGCGGGTCACCGATGGCTTCTGATGCGGCTGGGACCGACGGGGTTCAGCCGCCGCCGCTCCCGCTTCCGCTGGTCGGCGTCGGCACCGACGTGCACGCCTTCGCCGAGGGCCGCGAGCTGTGGTGCGCGGGCCTGCTGTGGGAGGGCGAGACCTACGGGCTCGCCGGACACTCCGACGGTGACGTCGCCGCGCACGCCGCCTGCGACGCGCTCTTCTCCGCCGCCGGCGTCGGCGATCTCGGCGCCCACTTCGGCACCGGCCGCCCCGAGTGGTCGGGCGCGTCCGGTGTGGCGCTGCTGACCGAGGCCGCCCGGATCGTACGGGCGGAGGGCTTCGCGATCGGCAATGTGGCGATCCAGATCATCGGCGTGCGGCCCAAGGTCGGCAAGCGCCGGGCGGAGGCGCAGCGTGCGCTGTCGGCGGCGGCCGGTGCGCCGGTGTCGGTCTCCGGCACGACGACGGACGGGCTGGGCCTGACCGGCCGGGGCGAGGGGCTGGCGGCCATCGCGACGGCGCTGGTGGTGCCGGTGCGGAATCCCTGAGGCCGACGGGGTGTTGGATGTGTCCGAGGCGGCCCCGCGGCCGTCGATCACTCCGCGAGAGAAGGAAACCGCCGTGGCCGCCCAGCTGTCCGACAGCCTCAAGAAGGTCCTCGACACCCCCGTCTTCGTCAGCATCGCCACGATCCAGCCCGACGGCAGCCCGCAGGTGTCGCCGGTATGGGTGAAGCGGGACGGCGACGAGCTGCTGATCTCCACCACCCTCGACCGCCGTAAGACGCTCAACCTCCAGCGCGACCCGCGCGTGACGGTCATGGTGCAGCCGGCCGACGCCCCGTACACCTACGCCGAGATCCGTGGCACCGTCTCCATGACCACCGAGGGCGGGCAGGAGCTGATCGACGAGCTCGCGCAGAAGTACGTGGGGAAGACGTACGCGGAGTTCAATCCCCACGCGGATCAGAACGGGGAGCGGGTCGTCGTGCGCGTCAGCCCCCGCAAGGTCGCCGGCCGGCTCTGAGGGGCCACCGGCCCGCCGCTGCCCGCCGCCGGCCCGTTCCGCCGTGCCGGTACGGGCAGTGTCACCGGCCTACTACCCTGGTCGCGTGACTCTTCGCCTGTACGACACCAGCACCCGGCAGATCCGCGACTTCGCCCCGCTCACACCGGGCCACGTCTCGATCTACCTGTGCGGTGCCACCGTGCAGGCCGCGCCGCACATCGGGCACGTCAGGTCCGGTCTGAACTTCGACATCATGCGCCGCTGGTTCGGCTACCGGGGCTATGAGGTCACGTTCGTGCGCAACGTGACGGACATCGACGACAAGATCATCACCAAGGCGGCCGACCAGGGCCGCCCTTGGTGGTCGATCGGCTATGAGAACGAGCGCGCGTTCAACGCCGCCTACGACGGCCTCGGCTGCCTGCCGGCCACCTACGAGCCGCGCGCCACCGGCCACATCCCCGAGATGACCGAGATGATGCGCGTGCTCATCGACCGGGGCCACGCCTACGCGGCGGAGGGGAACGTCTACTTCGACGTCCGCTCGTACGACGGCTACCTCCGGCTGTCCAACCAGGAGCTGGACAATCTGCTGCAGCCCGAGGGCGAGGGCGAGACCGGCAAGCGCGACCCGCGTGACTTCGCGATGTGGAAGGCCGCCAGACCCGGCGAGCCGAGCTGGGAGACGCCGTGGGGCCCCGGCCGCCCCGGCTGGCACCTGGAGTGCTCGGCCATGGCGCACAAGTACCTCGGCTCGGCCTTCGACATCCACGGCGGCGGCGTCGACCTGGTCTTCCCCCACCACGAGAACGAGATCGCCCAGGCCAAGGCGTACGGCGACGACTTCGCCCGCTACTGGGCACACAACGCCTGGGTCACCCTGAGCGGCGAGAAGATGAGCAAGTCGCTCGGCAACTCGGTGCTGGTGAGCGAGATGGTCAAGCGCTGGCGCCCCATCGTGCTGCGCTACTACCTGGGCACTCCGCACTACCGCTCCACGATCGAGTACAGCGACGAGTCGCTGCGCGAGGCCGAGGCGGCCTTCGGCCGGATCGAGGGTTTCCTGCAGCGCGCGGGCGAGACCCTCGGCGACGTCCGCCCCGCCGCCGAGGTCCCCGCCGCCTTCGCCGAGGCGATGGACGACGACTTCGCGGTACCGCAGGCGCTGGCCGTCGTGCACACGACGGTGCGGCACGGCAACGCCGCCCTGAGCGAGGACGACAAGGAGACGGCGGCGACGGCCCTCGCGGACGTACGGGCGATGCTCGGCGTCCTCGGCCTCGACCCGCTCGACCCCCAGTGGCAGTCGACGGCGGGCGAGGCGGGACGGGGCGGCGAACTGCACGACGCCGTCGACGCGCTGGTCCGCCTCGTGCTCGACCAGCGGCAGGCCGCGCGCGCCCGCAAGGACTACGCCACGGCCGACGCCATCCGCGACGAGCTGAAGCAGGCCGGACTCCTCGTCGAGGACACCCCGTCGGGCCCGCGCTGGGAACTGGGCGGCGGCCAGCGGTGAACGGCCGTGGATCTGTGCACACAGAGGCGCGACGGCACGTGTGTGCGAGCCGACAGTGATCCACTTCTTCGGTAGGCCCGGGTCTCCGGGATAATGCCCGGGGGAGGCCCGTAACCCGGTGCCCCCGGGCCGCGACCCGCGGCCTCCGGACCGCAAGTCTCCGGCCCTCCGGAACAAGTCTCCGGCCCTCCGGGCCGGGAGTACGTCCCCTCGGCCGGTGTCCGGGGGAAGCTCTTCCACTCGCTCCCCTCGGCTTCCGGCCGGTGGGAGACCCCGACGTGACCGCCCGCCGACAGGCGGACCAAGCAGAGAAGCAGGTGCCCTGATGGCCGGGAACAGCCAGCGCCCCAACCGGCGCACGTCCAACAAGAAGGGCGCCCAGACCGGCAGCGGCGGCAACCGTCGGCGGTCCCTGGAAGGCAAGGGCCCCACCCCGCCCGCCGAGATGCGCAAGGGGCACGCCAAGCAGCGCGCCGCACACGCGAAGACCCGGCGCGCCCAGGGCCGTCCGCAGCGCAAGGGCGGCGCCAAGAGCGCCGCGGAGCTGGTCGTCGGCCGTAACTCGGTCGTCGAGGCGCTCCGCGAGAACGTCCCGGCGACCGCCCTGTACGTGCAGCAGTTCATCGACAACGACGACCGGGTGCGGGAAGCCGTGCGCCTCGCGGGGGAGAACCGCGACATCCATCTGATGGAGGCGCCCAAGCCCGAGCTGGACCGGATGACGAAGGGCCTGCACCACCAGGGCCTGGTGCTTCAGGTGCCGGCGTACGAGTACGCGCACCCGGACGACCTGTCGGCGAGCGCCTTCGACGAGGGCGAGGACCCGCTGATCGTCGCGCTGGACGGCATCACCGACCCGCGCAACCTCGGGGCGGTCGTCCGTTCCGTCGCCGCCTTCGGCGGGCACGGCGTCGTCGTGCCCGAACGACGGGCGGCCGGGATGACGGCGGGTGCGTGGAAGTCGTCGGCGGGTACGGCCGCCCGTACGCCCGTCGCCCGCGCGTCCAACCTGACGCGCGCACTGGAGGCCTATCAGAAGGCCGGCATGATCGTGGTCGGTCTGGCGGCGGACGGCGACGTCGAACTCTCCGACCTGGAGGCGCTGGACGGCCCGGTGGTGGTCGTGGTGGGCAGCGAGGGCAAGGGGCTGTCGCGACTGGTGGGTGAGACCTGTGACATCCGGGTGCGGATTCCGATGCCGGGCGGCGCCGAATCGCTGAACGCGGGGGTGGCGGCCGGCGTGGTGCTGTACGAGGCGGCCC
>NZ_JBOHCV010000477.1:0-13352 GCF_050698815.1 Streptomyces sp. | reverse complement strand
CCGTCGCCGACGCGAGCCGGTCCCTCAGCGCCGGGTCACCGGCCGCGGCACCACCCGTCGAACAGCTGGCGGTAAATCTCCGCTGCGGCCTCGACCTTGGACGCCGAGCACCACTCGTCGACAACGTGGCACTGGTCGGGCTCGCCCGGCCCGAGCACGACGGTGGGCGCCGGGCGACTGTCCCCGGGCGGCGACAGCAGCCCCGTCAGCACCGAGGCATCGGTGAAGTACCGGGCGGGGGAGTGAGGTTCATCGTCCTCGCCCGCGGCGACCAGAGCCTCGCGCACGAGACCGACGAACGGGTCGTGCACGTCTGTGTCGACGACGGGCAGGACCACGTGGTCGTCGACCTGGATGCCGTCACCGCACAGCTCGGCGACGACAGACCGCACGTCGTCGCCGCTCACGCCGGGGACGGTGCGGACGTCGAGGAGCATCTCCGCGAAGTCGGGCACGACGTTGGGCTGGACGCCGCCGCGCAGCAGACCCACGTTCGCAGTCACCGGGCCGAACGCCGCGTGGGAGGGCCAGGAATCGTGGTCGTGCAGCGCGCTGGCGGCACGGGCCAGCCGCACCACGGCGTTGTCGCCGAGCTGGGGCGCCGACCCGTGCGCAGCGCGGCCCGTGGCGGTCAGACGCATCCAGTGCGCGCCCTTGTGCCCGAGGGTGAGTCGGTTGGCCGTGGGCTCGGCCACGAGCAGTGGACCCCCCGGCGCGAGCGACGACTGCCGGAGACGGAGGGCTCCGGTGCAGCCGGTCTCCTCTCCCGCGGTCAGGACCAGTTGCAGGCCGTGGCAGTGGTGCGGCCGCGCGGCGTGGTCGACGGCCGCGACGACGGCGGCGGCCACCCCCGATTTCATGTCGCTGGTGCCGCGCCCGACCACACGGTCGCCGTCCCGTTCTGCGGCCCACGGGTCGACGGTCCACTGCGCGGGGTCGGCGGGCACCGTGTCGAGGTGCCCGGTCACCGTGAGCGGGGCGGAGCCAGAGCCGGTGCGGGCCACGAGTTGCTCGCGCCCCTCCTCCCAACCGGGCGTGGAAACCTCGAAGCCGTTGTCGCGCAACGGGTCGGCGCACAGCGCTGCCAGTACACCCTCGCCGGACGCCACCGTCCGCCGCCGCACCAGCTCGGCGAGGAGGTCGAGGACGGCGGTCACCGGAGTTCCTCGTGGGCGGTCTCGCGCAGCGTGCAGATCGTCAGGAACGCGATGACCGAGCCGGCGGTGACGTAGACGAAGAACAGGTCGGGGTGGCCTGCGGTGGACAGGGAGGTGATCACCAGCGGCGCCGTCCCGCCGAATATCGCGACCGTGATGTTGTACCAGGCGCCGATGCCCACGCCGCGCAGTTCGGTCGGGAACAGCTCGCTCATGATGGCCGGCGCGATGGATGACATCAGGGCGTACAGGCCAAGGCCCGTGCAGAAGACCACCAGCAGTTGCGGCAGCCCGGCTCCGGGGGTGATGAGCTTGGACAGCGGGATGACGAGGCAGGCGAGCGCCGCGGACCAGATCAGCAGCTGCGGCTTGCGTCCGAACCGGTCCGACAGCTTGCCGCACGGATACTGCAGCGCGATGAAGAGCGCCGTTCCGACCGAGAGTGCGATGAACACGTCGCTGGCGTCGGCCTTTTGGGAGTTCACGGCGTACGGCGTGAGCGCGCTGAAGAAGACGTAGTAGTTCAGCGTGTTCAGCAGCGTGATACCGACCAGCTGTCCCACCGCCTTGGGATGCTGCGTGATCGTGGTGAGCAGGGGCCGCTTCGTGCGCACGGCCTTGTTCTTGTTCTGCTCGAACTGCTCGGTCTCCGAGATGGTGCGCCGCAGATACATGCCCACGACTGCGAGCAGGCCGCCCACGATGAACGGGATACGCCATCCGTAATCGCGGAGCTGGTCGTCGGTGAGCACGGACGAGAGGAAGGCCCCCAGCAGCGAGGCGAGCAGCAGCGCCGAGCCGGTCGATATGTAGAAGAAGGACGAGTACCGGCCTCGGCGGCCCTGGGGGGCGATCTCGGCCAGGTACGCGGAGGCGTTGGAGACTTCGCCGCCGAGCGACATGCCCTGGGAGATGCGGGCCAGCAGGAGCAGGACCGGAGCCAGCCAGCCGACCTGCTCGAAGGTGGGCAGCAGTCCTATCGCCAGCGAGCCGCCGGCCATCATCAGGATGGTCAAGATCATGGCCGCCTTGCGGCCGCGGACGTCGGCCAAGCGGCCCAGCAGCCACCCGCCGACCGGGCGGAAAAAGAAGGCGACTGCGTACGTCGCCGTCGTGTTCACCAGAGCGAGCTCGGGGTTGTCGGCGGGAAAGAACTGCGTCGCGAAGTAGATGAGGAACGTCGCGTAGATCGTCCAGTCGTACCACTCGATGGCGTTGCCGATGCTGGCCGCGACGAGGGTCCTGACCGGCAACTTGTGAGGGGCCGAGTCGGCGGTGGTCGCCGCCGCGTTCTGCCTGATGTCGCTCATTGGCGCTCCGTATGTGTGAGAGCCCCCGAAAAATTGGACGAATGGCTGAGCCAAAGTAGCAGCGTCGGCACTTCCCGGCCAGGGTCGGAACCCACTGGCGCTTCTCCACCACCACACTCGTCAAAGGCGGCTCCACAAGGGGCATGGATAGTCCCCGCCTGCGGCATTTTGGTAGAAGGCCGGGACAGTGGGAGCGCCCGGAACCCCACGAGGGACCAGCGGGGCGGAGGACGAACGAGCAGGAGGCCGACGAGTGGTGGCCGAAAATGAGCCGAGGAAGCGTCACCGACTGTCACAGCTACGGGTGGTTGCGATCCCCAAGGGTCGGCTGGTCGGCGGAGCCCCAGAATCGGGATCTACTACCGCCCCGGTTCACTCAAGGCCGCCGCGCAGGGTGAAGTCTTCGGCGATCTGCGAAGCGGTTGATCGCAAGGGAGCCAGCCACTCGTGGCGCATGGTGTCGAGTGGAGTCCGTGCGGCGGTGGTGGAGATGTTCACGGCGGCGATGACACGACCCTGAGCGTCGTGGACCGGTGCCGCGATCGAGCGCAGCCCCTGTTCCAGCTCCTGGTCGACGATCACCCAGCCTTGTCGCCGCACGCGACGGATCTCTCGGGTCAGCCGTTCGGGGCCCGTCATGGTGCCCGCGGTGAGCTGCCGCAGGTCGGTGCGGGAGAGGTAGGCGTCGAGTTCGCCCTCGTCGAGCCCCGCGAGCATGACCCGGCCGGTGGAGGTGGCGTAGGCGGGGAAGCGGGTGCCGACCGCGATGGTGACGGTGAGGATGCGGAAACCGTGGACGCGGGCGACGTAGACGATCTCGTCACCGTCGAGCACGGTCAACGAGGTCGTCTCGCGGACTTCGTACGCGAGTTTCTCGAGAGCGGGCAGTGCCACGTCGGGTAGCTGCAAGCTCGAGAGGTAGGAGCGACCCGTCTCGAGGACCCGTGGGCGCAGGGAGTACTCGCGGCCGTCGAACCGGGCGTAGTCCAGGGTCACGAGAGTGAGCAGGAATCGCCGGGCGGCGGCACGGGTCATGCCGGTGCGTTCGGCCACCTGGGACAGACTCAGCCCGGACGACGCGTCGTTGAGAGCGCGGAGAACGTGCAGGCCGCGCTCCAGGGACTGGACGAAAGGAGTACCGGGCGTGGGCCGGTCAGACATCGGTGCCTCCCCGGTGGTCAGGAACAGGGTCAGCCGGATAGCTGTGCAGGTCGGCTTCGATGCGGGCTGCGGTGGACAGCAGCGGTGGAAGCAGCCGTCGCCGAATGTCGTCGTTGGACGTGCGGCCCGCGTGAGTGGCGATGTTGACGGCTGCGAAGGTGACGCCGAGCCGGGAACGGACGGGGACGGCTACGGCGCGAAGACCCTCGTCGAGTTCCTGGTCGACGATCGACCATCCCTGTTTGCGCACCCGGTCCGTCTCCGCACGCAGGACTCCCGGGTCGGTGATCGTGCGTCCGGTCTGCGGGCTGAGCTTCACGCGGGCGAGGTACGCGTCGAGGTCGTGCTCGGGCAGGCCGGCGAGGAGAACCCGGCCCATTGACGTCGAGTACGCGGGCAGCCGTGTGCCCATGCCGATCGTGATGGCGATGATACGGCTGACCGGTACGCGGGACACGTACACGATGTCGTCGCCGTCGAGGATCGACAGCGACGAGGACTCGTGGACCTCGGCCGCGAGTTGTTCCAGGTGGGGTTCGGCGACGTCGCGGACCGACAGCCGGGAGAGGTAGCGGTAGCCCAGGTCGAGGACACGTGCGCGCAGGCTGTAGAGGCCGTCCTCGTAGTGCACGTAACCCAGTTGGGCCAGGGTCACCAGGAAGCGCCGGGCGGTGGCGGGAGCCATGCCGGCTGCGCGGGCCACCTGACTGAGCGTCATGCGTGGATGTTCCGCGTCGAAAGCGTTGATGACACCGAGGCCCCGTGCGAGCGACTGGACGAAGTCGGTGTCACGAGGCGAGCGCCGGGCCCCGTCGGTCATCCGTCCTCGCTCTCTGTGGGCGTACGCGCGCTACATCGCGGAGCCCAGCTCTCCGGTTCACGGTCGGCGAGGCGAAGCCCGCGGATTCCCCCTTGCGCATGTCGAACACTAGTCGTCTCTGCGAAGTGATCGCAACGCTGAACCTGTTCGGGCCGACCGGCACGCCGGTCACGAGCCGGGGTCCAGGATCCATCGACCTGCTCGGACACCGGCGGCAGCCTCCCTTCGCGGTGGTGCACACCCCTTGACGGTCACTTTCGCCCCTCTCTACGGTGCAACCACATTACGCACTCGCGTTCGACATGCGAAAGGGGTAGCCGATGAAGACTTCCGACCCGGATCGGTCGCAACTGACGCTGCCCCGGGGCTTTCCTCTCGTGCTGGCCCTCTCGATGGGAGCCGGCCCGCTCACGCTCCAGACCCTGACGGCCACCGCGCCGCTGGTGACGGCCGACCTCGGCATCACCCGCGCCCAGCTGGGCTCCCTGCCGACGGCGGCGTTCCTGACAGCAGCTCTGCTCTCCCCTGTCGTGGGACGTGGCGCGGACCTCTTCAGTGGCCGGGCGGTCCTCGCCGTGCTGTTCAGCGGTGCCGGCCTGGCGCTTCTCGGGACGGCGGCAGCTCCTTCGTACGCCTGGCTGCTGGCGGCGGCCGCGGTGTCCGGTGCGGCTCAGGCCATGTCCAACCCCGTCACCAATCAGCTCATCGCGGCGAACGTCGCGCCGGGGCTGCGCGGCCGGCTGACGGGGATCAAGCAGTCGGGCGTGCAGATGAGCCAGTTCGCGGCGGGGCTCGTTCTGCCGAGCGTCGCGCTCCTGCTGGGCTGGCGTGGTGCTGCCGCGGCCGCCGCGGTCGCCACGGTGACGGGACTCTTGCTGGTACGCGGTTCGGTGCCGGCGGGTTCTGCCGAGCCCCTCCCCGCGTCCGGTGGCGGGCGGGAGGCCCTGCCGAGTGCGGTGGGTTGGCTCGCCGCCTACGCGTTCATCACCGGAGCCGCCATCCAGGCCACCAACGTCTACCTTCCTCTTTACAGCTTCGAGCGGCTGCACATGCCGGTGCAGACGGCCGGGCTCACCGTGGCGGTGGCCGGCGGTGTGGGGCTGGTGGCCCGCATCGCGTGGGGCAGGGCTGCCGAGCGGGTCGTCCGTCCGGGCCGCCCCCTCCTGGCGCTGGCGACGGCATCGGTACTCGCCTCGTTCAGCATCCTCGCCGCCGACCGCCTGCACGCGCCCGTACTCGTATGGGTCGGTGCGGCGTTGTTCGGTGCCGGCGGGCTCGCCTCGAACGTCGTGCTCATGCTCGCGTTGATGCGTGCGACTCCGCTGCGCGGCGTCGGCACCGCGTCCGGGATCCTCGCCGTCGGCCTCTACCTCGGTTTCGCCCTCGGCCCCCTGGGCTACGGGCTGGTCGTCGACCACACGGGCTCATACGGGATCGGCTGGCTCACGGTTGTCGGTGTCAACGTCGCCGCCGCGGCCCTGGCTGTCGTCGGCGGACCGTTTCTTCGCAGGTCAGGTCGCCGGGACCCCCCGGAAGGCCCTGCTCCACGGCTTCACGGCCTCCCCTCACCCGATGTCCGGCAGGAAGGACGCCCATGCTGACCCATGAACAGAACGAGCTGCTCACGAGGACGGGCCCTGGAACCCCGATGGGCACCCTCTTCCGCCGCTACTGGATCCCGGCCCTGCTCGCCGAGGAGATCGCCGAGCCGGACTGCCCGCCCGTGCGGCTGAAGCTGCTCGGCGAGCAGCTCATCGCCTTCCGCGACTCACGCGGCCGTATCGGACTTCTCGACGAGTTCTGCGGCCACCGCACCGCCTCACTCTTCTTCGGCCGCAACGAGGAGTGCGGGCTGCGCTGTTCGTACCACGGCTGGAAGTACGACGTGGATGGCAACTGCGTCGACATGCCGTCCGAGCCGGAGAGCTCGACGTTCAAGAACCGCATCCGGCAGCGGTCCTACCCGTGCGTGGAGCGGGGCGGGATCATCTGGACGTACATGGGACCGGCGGAGGACAAGCCCGAACTGCCCGAGCTGGAATGGGCGATGCTGGCGGACGACCAGCGATTCGTCTCCAAGCGCCTGCAGGAGTCCAACTACCTGCAGGCGATGGAAGGCGGCATCGACTCCAGCCATGTCTCGTTCGCCCACCGCTTCAACATCGACAACGACCCGATGCACGCGGGCACCGAGGGGCTGAAGTACCTCAAGTCGGACACCCGGCCGAAGTTCGAGGTCGCCGAGTCCGACGGCGGGCTCGTCATCGGCGCACGGCGGGTCGTCGACGAGGCGAACTACTACTGGCGCATCACCCAGTGGATCATGCCCTGGTACACGATCATCCCGCCGTTCGGCACCCACAATCCGCTCGGCGGCCATGCTTGGGTGCCCATCGATGACGAGACCTGCTGGTCGTGGAGCATCAACTACCACCCCAGCCGACCCCTTGCTGAGCATGAGCTGGCGGCAATGCGCGCCGGCGAGGGCATCCACGTCCAGTACGTGCCCGGCACCTACCGTCCACTGGCCAACCGGGACAACGACTTCCTGATCGACCGCCAAGCGCAGCGTGAGGGCCGGACCTACAGCGGTGTCGAGGGCATCTCCATGCAGGACGCCTCACTCCAGGAAAGCATGGGCCGAATCTGCGACCGCACCAAGGAACGACTCGGGACGAGCGACGCAGGCATCATCCTGGCCCGGCGCCGGCTCCTCGCCGCGCTCGAAGAACTCCAGGAGGGCGACGGCGGCACCGAACTGCCCGGAATCCTCCCCGAACACCAGCGCGTGCGCTCGACGTCCCTCGTCCTGCCCACGTCCGTGCCCTTCCAAGAAGGCGCCGGCGACGCCCTGGTCTCGGCACCCGGCCAGGACTTCGTATCCATCTGACAACCGACGCCCGGCATACGGCCGGCGGTACTCGACCGCCAAGCGATCAAAGGGACTTGGGAAGGGACTGAAGAGGCTATGGGATTGACCGGGAAAGGTATGAATGCCGCAGCCACCGCGGCCTCGCTGACGCTCCTCGCCGCAGCATGCGCCGCGCCCGGGGCACCGTCGGACGCGGCCGGCGGAGACTCGTGCAAAGGCAGGACCGTGACCGTCGGTGTGACCAAGAGCGCCAGTGATGCGCCGTTCTACGTGGCGAAGGACAAGGGCTACTTCGCCGACGAGGGACTGAAGGTCCGCTTCACGCCGTTCGACTCCGCCGCGAAGATGATCGCTCCGCTCGGCGCCGGACAACTGGACGTGGGAGCCGGGGCCCCCTCCGCCGGGTTCTACAACGCGGTGGCCCGCGACGTGAAGCTGCGCATCGTCGCGGACAAGGGCTCGATGCCCGCCGATCACGGCTACATGCCCCTGATGGTCCGCAAAGACCTCTACGACAGCGGCAAGGTCAGGCACATCCGCGACCTCAAGGGCCGGAAGGTGGCCGAGCCCGCACAAGGAACGGCGACTTCCAGCACGACCGCCGTCATGCTGAAGCACGACGGGCTGGACTACGACGACGTCAAGCACGAGTACCTCGGCTTCCCCGAGCACGTGACCGCATACGGCAACAAGGCCATCGA
Source organism: Streptomyces sp. (assembly GCF_050698815.1). GTDB lineage: Bacteria > Actinomycetota > Actinomycetes > Streptomycetales > Streptomycetaceae > Streptomyces. The sequence continues at coordinate 5,331 of NZ_JBOHCV010000477.1, read as the reverse complement.
TGCGGGGCTGACCACGGAGCCCTCAGCGAGCATCGCCGAAAAGCGCGGGACCGCGGTCCGGCTCGCGACGCCGCCGGACTACTACAAGAACCAGCAACTGGCGGTCCTTGTGTACGGCGGCGCGTTCGCCGCCAAGAACAGCAAGGCCGGCACTTGCTTCATGAAGGCCTATCTGCGGGGCGCGCGGGACTACACGTCGGCGATCAAGGACGGCAAGGTGAATGCGCAGGGCTCCGGCGACGTCGTCCGCAGCGTCAGCCGTGCCACCAAGATCGACCCGAAGCTCTACCGGTCGATGGTCGCCAACTACGTGCACCCCGACGGAAAGGTGAACGTCGCAAGCCTCCGCCGGGACTACTCCTTCTTCCAGAAGCAGGGCTGGGGTGAGGGCAAGGCATCCGTCGGCTCCATCGTCGACACATCCTTCGCCAAGGCCGCTGTGAAGAAACTCGGCCCCTACGACAAGCCCGGGTCGTAGACCGACCGGCCGGAAGGAGTCGTCATGCCCCCTGTGCCAACACCAGTCGATGATCGGGAACGGAGGGCGGAACCCACCCGGAATCCGCCTGTCCGGCGCTCCCGCACGACCCTGCGAACCGGGTCCCGATCACGTGACCGCCTGCTCGCCGTCCTCACGCCGTTGGCTCTGCTGCTGGCGTGGGAGGTTCTCGTGCGTGCCGGCATCGTGGACGCCCGGTTCTTCCCCGCTCCCACGAGCATCTTCCAGCGCATGTTCGAGTCGATAGCCAGTGGTGAGCTGTACGTCCACACCTGGGCCAGCCTGCAGCGGCTGTTCCTCGGCTTCTGGCTGGGTCTCGTGCCGGGACTGCTGCTCGGTGTGGTCATGGGACTGAGCCGCGGTGTCCGGGCAGCCCTGAAACCACTGGTGTCCGGGACCTACCCGATACCGAAGAGTGCGCTGCTGCCCTTGATCCTGCTGGTCTTCGGCCTCGGCGAAATGTCGAAGATCGTCATGGTGGCGATCGGCGTGTTCTACCCCGTCGTCCTCAACACGACCTCGGGCGTACTGCAGATCCAACCCACGTACTACGACGTCGCGAAGAACTTCGGCGCCAAGAAACTGCAGGTCTTCCGCACCGTGGCCGTCCCCGGGGCCATGCCGAGCATCATGACCGGGGTGGAGCTCGGTGCCGGGCTCGGACTCATCCTGATCGCCATCGCCGAGATGATCGGCGCCAAGTCGGGCCTCGGCTTCATGATCTGGAACGCCTGGCAGCTCTACTCGGTCGAGACGATGTACGTGGGACTCCTCGTCATCGCGGTCATCGGATACACCATGTCTCTCCTGCTCGGATCGATCGCCCGCATCGTCACACCCTGGAGGGCGGACCGATGACGGACCACAAGACGAGCGACACGCTCGCCGGTTCGGAACCCGTCGGAGTACCGGAGCCGTCTGCGCCCGCGCCGATCGCCAACCCGGGCGACGCCGCTGACACCAAGATCTCCGTCCGGGGCCTGGGCAAGGAGTTCCCCGTCAACCGGCAGACTGTCACCGCGCTGGATTCCCTCGATCTGACCATCCCACGCGGAGAGTTCTTCGTGATCGTCGGCCCCAGCGGGTGCGGGAAGACAACGCTGCTGCGCATCCTCGCCCACCTCGACGAAGCCACCGAAGGCCAGGTCGAAGTGCGCGGATCCGCCAAGGAGCGTCCGGAGAACTCAATGGTCTTCCAGGGCGACTCACTCTTTCCGTGGATGACGGTTCAGGACAACGCCTCCTACGGCCTGCGCATGCGCGGTGTGCCCGCGAGCGAAGTGCGGGAAACGGTCGGCCACTATCTCGCGAAGACCGGGCTCACCGGATTCGCGGACTGCTACCCCCACCAGCTTTCCGGTGGCATGCGGCAACGGGTCTCCATAGCCCGCGCGTTCGCCAACGACCCAGACGTGCTCCTGATGGACGAGCCGTTCTCGGCGCTGGACGAGCAGAACAAGACGCTGCTCCAGGAAGAGCTTCTGCGGATCTGGGACGAGACCCGCAAGACCGTCGTGTTCATCACTCACAGCGTCGATGAGGCCGTGACCCTCGGCGACCGCATCATGGTCATGACCGCGAGTCCGGGTCGCGTCAAGGCGTTCTTCGACGTCCCCTTCGAACGGCCGCGAAACGTCCTGGAGCTGCGGCAGCGGCCCCAGTACGGCGAGATGGTCTACGACATCTGGAGTCATCTGCGCGAGGAAGTGGAAGGGGCTGCCCAGAGCTCTCCCCTGCCCACAAAGCGCCGGTGGTTCCGGCGGTGACGGCGAACCACACCGCAGGTGCCACGGCCCAGGCCGCGGTCTCCCTCCCCGGAGGCGGTTGCGAGGTCCGTACGTTCGACCTCCGTCCGCACGGGGAGGACGACGGCTGGCTGCGCGTCGAGGCCAGCGGCATCTGCGGCACGGATGTGGCGTTGCGGTCCGCCGGGCTGACCGGCCCGACAGTGCTCGGCCACCATGTGCACGGACGGATCGCCGCATCCGGCGACACGGCCGCGCGACGGTGGGGCGCGGCACCGGGCGACCGCGTGGTCATCGAGGAATACCTGCCCTGCGGCGCTTGCGAGCGGTGCGCCGCCGGCCGGTACCGGCTCTGCCCGCGCACGGACCTGTGGAGCGGCGGACGGCGGGTCGGCCTGGTGCCGGTCGGTGAGCCGCCGTCGCTGTGGGGCGGCAACGCGCAGTACGTGTACCTCCCGCCGGAATCAGTCGTCCACACGCTGCCGGAGCACTTGCCGGATCCGCTCGCAGCCTGGGTGCTGCCGCTGGCCAACGCACTCGACTGGGTCCTCGGCGCAGGTGAGTTGGCCTCCGGCGGGACTCTCGTCGTGCTTGGCCCCGGCTACCACGGACTCGCGGCCGTCGCAGCGGCCCGGCAGGCCGGAGCCGGCACAGTCGTCGTCGCCGGACTCCCGCAAGATCGGGCGCGGTTGGACATTGCCGCATCCATGGGCGCCGACACAGCCGTGACGTTCGACGGCAACCCGACCGAACTGCACGAACATGTCACCCGCCGCACCGGAGGCCGGATGGCCGACGTCGTCCTGGACCTGACCGGCGTACGACCCCACGGGCTCACACCTTCTCTCGGTCTGCTCACGCAGGGCGGTCGGCTGATCCTCCCCGGCGGAGCCGGACGTACGGATGCGGCCGTGGACATCGGCGAACTCACCCGGCTGACAGCCGTGGTGCGCGGTGTTCGCGGGCGCAGTCCGCAGCGAGTAGCACAGAGCATCGAGGTGCTGGCGAAAGGCGATTGCGGGCTGGAAAAGGTGCCGACCGTGGAGGTGACTCTCGAGGCGGTCGGGACGATGCTCGACCGCCTCGCCGAAGGCAGCGGTCCGGCGACGCCACACGTGGTCGTCCGTCCCTGGGGCGTCTCGAACTCCCCAGAGGGCCCGGCCGATCCTGCCCTGAAGGTGGCACGAAGGGATGGACGATGAACTCGACACGGCGCTCCTACGAGGCGCACGTACTGCTCCTGCCTCTTGGAGCCGAGGCCGCGGAGGCCCAGAACGCTTTCGTCACTCGCGGGCTGGAAGGCGTGATGACCGTACGCGGCGTCTCGCGATCGACAGCGGCTGAGGACGCGGACGTCCGACTCGCGTCGGTGCCTCTGGCCGGCTGCGGGTGGCGGCCGGCCGCAGACGGCTTGAGCGTCACGGGACTGGTGGCCGACGCGGACATGGTCGTACTCATGGCCACCGACCTCGCGGAGGTGCCCGCTGCGCTGTGTGCCGCGGTCTCCGACGCGGCACGAGCGGGTGGCGCCCTGATCGCGGCCCTGGTCGTGGGCTCGAAGAACTGGGATACGCCGCACGGCAGTTCAGCCATGGCCGCACTGCGTGAGGCGGCGGACATGCTCGTCGTGGTCCGGGGCGCCGAACTGGCCTCTTCGTTCCTCGACGTTCTGCGTGGCGGCGCACGCGAACCCGTTCCGGCCCTGTAGCCGACATACCGCCGACGACCGCCGCTCTCCCAGAGCACGCAAGGGGTTTCGAATGACCGACCTGATGGACCGCACGCCGGCACCGGCTACTGCCAACGGCGCCGGTCAACTACGCGAACTGCTCGTCAGGAGCGTGACGTGGCAGGCCGACGGTGTGGTGTCGCTGCGTCTGGTCGACCCGGCCGGCGCCACGCTTCCCACCTGGCAGCCCGGCGCCCACCTCGATCTTGTGCTGCCCTCCGGACTGGTACGTCAGTACTCACTGTGCGGGCCACCACAGGACCGCCACGCCTACACGATCGCGGTCCTGCTCACCGCGCACAGCCGCGGCGGCTCCCGCGAGCTCCACGAGACGGCGCTCGCAGGACGAACACTGCTCGTACGGGGGCCGCGCAACAGGTTTCCCCTCATCGACGCCTCCCGCTATCTGTTCATCGCAGGGGGCATCGGCATAACGCCGATCCTGGCCATGGTGAGGGAGATCAGCACGAGCGGTGCCGATTGGCGGCTGGTGTACGGGGGGCGTTCGCGATCGTCCATGGCATTCACCGAGGAGCTGGCCGAACTGGGGCGAGACCGGGTCGAATTCCTGCCGCAGGACGAACGGGGCCTGCCGGATCTCAAGGCCACCCTGGCGCTTGCCCACGCCGACACGGCCGTTTATTGCTGCGGTCCCGAAGGGCTGCTGACCGCCGTCGAGAAACACTGCCAGCAGCGGGACACCCCGATCGACCTCCATTCCGAACGCTTCGGCGCCACCACCCCGAGCAGCCCGCAAGAGGCTCCCAGTGACGGGGCAACGGGCAGCTTCGAGGTCGAACTGAGGCGCTCGGGCAAGGTGCTGACGGTCCCTCCGCACCGGTCGATCCTCGAGACGGTACGCGACGTCGCACCGGAGGTGATGTCATCCTGCGAAGAGGGCTTCTGCGGTACCTGCGAGACCCGAGTCCTCGAGGGGACACCGGAGCACGCCGACTCCATTCTCGGCGAGCGGGAGCGTGCCCGGGGCAAAACGATGATGATCTGCGTCGGACGGTCCAGCACCCCCCGACTCGTCCTCGACCTCTGACCAACGAGTGCTTCAGGCAGCGGTAGCGACGTCGCCACTCTCCCCTTGAGTCTGTTGGCCGCCGCCGTAGAATGCTGTGCCGTTAGCTGCCGCTGTGAACGCGGCGGACCGTTGGGAGTTCGGCTCCCGGGTGGGAGGGCATGCTCGGGAGGCATGCCCTCATGCACAGCTACATCCGCGTCCTTCGCGCACCGGGTCTGCGCGTCCCCCTCATCGCAACAGTGGTCGGAGCGCTCCCCCTCGGCATGCTCGGCCTGGGCCTGCTGCTCTACGTCAATGAGCTGACCGGTTCACTCACGGACGCCGGCAT
>NZ_JBOHCV010000476.1:0-12201 GCF_050698815.1 Streptomyces sp. | reverse complement strand
TACGCAAACCGAAGAAGGCCGAGGTCGCGGCCCACCTGGTCAACCTGGCCTGGCACGGCCTGGACGGCATGGAGTCCAAGCCGCGGCTGATCGGCCACCGGCGGAGCTGAGCGGGCGCCGCGGGCCGGGGGTCAGGTCTTACGGGATCGCTGTCCCGCCCGGCCTACGATGATGACCTCGGCACCAGCAGCCACTGGGATTCACGGGATGTCGGCAGGACCTGTCGAGCCATGGGCTCCAGGAACTCCAGGCCGGGTGGGGCGGCGAGCTGGACGTGGTCCAGGGAGGCGATCACCGCTTCACGGCCACGACGAAGATGCGGCGGAAGGGGAACGCCGTTCCGTGCGGGGCGGACGGGTAGGCGGTACGCAGCATCTCCCCGTACTCCGCGAGGAAGGCTTCACGTGCCGCCGGGTCGTCGGCGAGGAGGGTGAGGACGGGGCGCAGCGCCGTGCCCTTGACCCAGTCCAGGACCGGGTCCTCGCCCTGGAGGAGATGGAGATAGGTCGTCTCCCAGGCGTCGACCTCGCAGCCCAGCGGCGCGAGCGCGGCGGCGTAACCGGCGGGGTCGAGGACGGTGTTGACGCGGGATTCCGCGCCGAGGCGGTCGCGCCAGCGCGGGGAGTTGCGGAGGTCCGCCAGCAGCGCGTGGCTGGGCGCGGTGAAGTTGCCCGGGACCTGGAAGGCGAAGGTGCCGCCGGTCGGCAGTGCGTCGATCCAGGCGGGGAACGCGCCTGTGTGACCGTCCACCCGTCCCTTACCTTCGGCAGGGAGAACCCATTGCAAGGCCGCGTTGGAGAAGATCAGGTCGAAGCTCACCCCCGGGGCGGGCCGCCATGTGGCCAGGTCCGCGTGGGCGAAGTCGAGGGTGCCGCCGGCGCCGGTCGGGCCCGCGTGCTTACGGGCCTCGTCCAGCATCGCCGGTGAGTTGTCGTATCCGGTGATGTGGGCGCGGGGCCAGCGGGCGGCGAGCGGCGTGGAGGGGCCGCCGGGGCCGCAGCCGAGGTCGGCGATGCGCGGGGCGTCCGCGTGCGGGAGCTCGGGCACGCGGGCGAGCAGGTCGGCGAGCGGGCGGGCGCGGTGCCCGGCGTGGCGCAGGTACTGGTGCGGATCCCAGACAGGTGTCGTCATAGCGCCAGCCTCCAGTGAAAAGTATCTCGATGTCAAGAGACTTCATGTCGACACAACTACTACACTGATCACCATGGAGGACGAGGTCGACCGACTGGTGGCAGCCTGGCGTCGAGAGCGCCCGGACCTCGACGTGGAACCGTTGGAGGTGCTGAGCCGCGTCAGCAGACTCGCGCGCCATCTCGACCGCGCGCGCCGGATCGCCTTCTCCGAACACAACCTGGAGCCCTGGGAGTTCGACGTCCTCACCGCGCTGCGCCGGGCCGGGACGCCGTATCAGCTCTCCCCCGGCCAGCTGCTCACCCAGACCCTGGTCACTTCGGGAACCATGACGAACCGGATCGACCGGCTGGCGAAGAAGGGCCTCGTCGAGCGGCTGCCCGATCCGAGCGACCGGCGGGGGGTGATGGTGCGGCTCACCGACGAGGGCCGCGACCGCGCCGACAGCGCGCTGGCCGGGCTGCTCGCGCAGGAGCGCGCGCTCCTGGCCGAGCTCTCCACCGCCCAGCGCGGGGAACTGGGCTCCCTGCTCCGCCAGTTGACCGCCCCCTTCGACAACATCCCGGGGTGATGAACCCCGAGGAAGACACCGTCACGCACTCAGCCCGCTTCACTTAAGTGCTAGCATTGCAGTCAACGACTGCAATGGAGGTGGCTGCGGTGGCGACGCTGACGGTTCGTGGCCTTGATGACGAGACGCGCGCACGGCTGCGCATAAGAGCCGCCCAGCACGGACGCTCGATGGAGGCGGAAGTACGGGCGATCCTGCACGACCTGCTGATGCCGGCACCACCTGCCCGAGGGCTCGGCAGCCACATTCATGCACGGTTCGCCGCCATCGGCGGTGGAGAGCTTGAACCGCCGGCTCGCGATGAGGCTCCCCGTGCGGCGGTGTTCGACGAGTGATCGTCCTCGACACCAACGTCCTTTCAGAGCTCATCCGACCGACCCCCGAAGCGACCCTTGTGGCATGGCTCGACTCCCTTCCCACCGAGGAAGTGCTCACGACGGCGGTCACCGCTGCCGAGTTGCTCTACGGGGTGGCCCGACTGCCGGCCGGGAGCAGGAAGACCGCTCTGACCGACGCGGTGCACGCCTTGATCCATGAGGACCTCAGGGGCCGCGTCGAACCCTTCGATGCGGCGTCCGCCGATCACTACGCCCTCGTGGTCACCGGCCGCGAGAAGGCTGGGCTGCCGATCTCGGTGGCAGACGCCCAGATCGCCGCCATCTGCCGCACACGCCGGGCCACGCTGGCCACACGGAACACGAAGGATTTCGTCGACACGGGCATCGAACTGGTCGATCCCTGGCAGCCCGGCCCCCTCCCCGGCTGACCGGGGTCACCCGTACGGCGGACGCGCCGCGCCCCGCTGCGCCGGCGGTGCCGCGGCCCGTAGCATCCGGGGCATGGGCGGACGCCGATCAGAACGTTTCGCGGGACGCACCGTCATCGTCACCGGCGGTGGCGCCGGCATCGGGGCCGCGACCGCACACCGGCTGGCCGATGAAGGCGCGGCCGTCGTCATCCTCGACAATGAGGAGGAGGGCGGCCACCGTACGGCCCGCGAGATCACCGCGTCCGGTGCCCGCGCGGCCTTCGTCCTCGGGGACGTCACCGACGAGCCGGCCTGGGGGCGAGCCGTCCGTACCGCCCGCGACGGCTTCGGCCCCGTCGACGGTCTGGTCAGCAACGCCGCGCTGATGCGGCCCGGCGCCGCCGACGAGCTCTCCCTCTCCGACTGGGAGGGGCAGTTAGGGGTGAATCTCACCGGCGCCTTCCTCGGCGTACGGGCGTGCCTGGACGACCTGCGTACGAGCCGCGGAGCCGTCGTGCTGATCTCGTCCGTGGACGCGCTCGCCGGTCTACCCAGCCGCCCCGCCTACGCCGCCAGCAAGGCCGGGCTCACCGGCCTGGGCCGCCAACTCGCCGTCGACTACGGGCCGGAGGTCCGCGTCAACAGTGTGCTGCCCGGCCCCGTCCTCACCCGTGCCTGGGAGGGCGTCGGCGAGGAGGACCGGCGCAGGACCGTCGAACAGACCGTCGCCGGACGCCACGGTCACCCGGACGAGGTCGCCGCCGCCATCGCCTTCCTTCTCTCCGACGACGCCTCCTTCGTGACCGGCACAAGCCTCGTCGTGGACGGCGGCTGGAGCGTATACAAGACTTCGGCATGAACAGCCGCACCACCTGAGCCATCAGAACCACCCGAACCACCCCCGCGGGAGACCCCCTTGCGCATCGACCGTGTCGAGACCTTCGCCGTGCCGCCGCGCTGGCTGCTGTGCCGCATCGAGACCGACGAGGGCCACGTCGGCTGGGGCGAACCCGTCGTCGAGGGGCGCGCCGCGACGGTACGGGCGGCCGTGCACGAGCTTGCCGAGCAGTTCCTCGTCGGAGCCGATCCGCTCCGTATCGAGGACCACTGGCAGTTGATGACCAAGGGCTCCTTCTACCGTGGCGGCCCCGTGCTCTCCAGTGCCGTCGCCGGGCTCGACCAGGCACTGTGGGACATCGCGGGCAAGCACTACGGCGCGCCCGTGCACCAGTTGCTGGGCGGGCCCGTACGGGAGCGGATCCGCGCCTACAGCTGGGTCGGAGGGGACGAGCCCGCCGCCCTCCGCGACCACATCCAGGAGCAGGCCGACGCGGGCTTCACCGCCGTCAAGATGAACGCGGGCGGCCGTACGAACCGGCTGCCCACCGTCGCCGAGCTGGCCGGCATCGCCGAGCGCGCCGCCATCGCCCGTGAAGTCCTGGGCCCTGAGCGGGACTTCGGCATCGACTTCCACGGCCGCCTCACCGCGGCGGGTGCGCGCCGCGCGGCGGAGGTGCTGGCGGACGCGGCCCCGATGTTCATCGAGGAGCCGGTGCTGCCCGAACACACCCACCTCCTCGGGCAGGTCACGGCCGCCACCGGCATCCCCGTCGCGACCGGCGAGCGGCTCTTCTCCCGTACGGACGTGCTGCCCGCGCTGCGGGCGGGCATCGCCGTGCTCCAGCCCGACCTCTCCCATGCGGGCGGCATCTCGGAGGTGCGCCGCATCGCCGCGCTGGCCGAGACCTTCGACGTGCAGATCGCCCCGCACTGCCCGCTGGGTCCGGTCACGCTCGCCGCCAGCCTCCAGATCGCGGCCTGCACACCGAACTTCCTGATCCAGGAGCAGAGCATCGGCATCCACTACAACCGGGGTGCGGAGGTGCTGGACTACGTCGCCGACCCCGAGCCCTTCCGCTTCCACGCCGGACACCTGCTGCGGCCGACCGGTCCCGGACTCGGCATCGAGGTCGACGAACGGGCCGTACGGGCGGCCGACGGCTTCGACGACTGGCACAACCCCGTCTGGCGGCACCCGGACGGCTCGTTCGCGGAGTGGTGAGCGGTGGGCAGGCGGCGGTCAGTGCGCCGCACCCGCCCCCAGGTCGACGGGCCCCACCCCGGCCCGGCGCGCCAGCGCGACCGCGGCCAGCGTCGAGTGCACGTCCAGCTTGCCCAGCACGTTCTGCATGTGCGTACGGACCGTGTGCGGGGAGAGATACAGCCGCTCCGCGACCGCCTTGCGTCCCAGCCCTGCGACCATGCAGCGCAGCACTTCCCTCTCGCGTGGCGTGAGCGACTCGACCAGCCGCTCGCTCTCGCTGCGGTGCCTGCGGGAGGCCGTGAGTTCCTTCAATACGTCGGTCAGCAGCGCCGGCGGCAGATGCGTCTCGTCCTTCAGCACCCCCCGGATGACCTGGAGCAGCCGGGAGAGCGAACAGTCCTTGGCGACCCAGCCACCCGCCCCCGCCTGCAGGGCGGCGGCGGCGTGCCGGGGGTCGTCACGCTCGGCGAGCACCACCGCGCGGACCGCCGGGTGCTCGGTGCGCACCCGGCTGACGAGCTGGATACCGCCCGGTCCGGCCGCGCCGCCGTCCTTCGAACCGGCCGCCGTCGGCTGCCCGTTGCCGCTGCCCCCGGTGGCCGGTGCGCGGATCGCCCCGTCGACGGGCTGGAGGTCGGCGTCGATGAGCAGCACGTCGAAGCGGCGGCCGTCGGCCGCACCCCGCTCGAGACAGCGCAGCGCCGCCGGGGCGCTGCCCGCCGCGGTGACCTCGACGTCCTGCTCGGCCGCCAGTGCGGCGGCGAGGGACTCGGCGAAGATGCGGTGGTCGTCGACCACCAGCACCCGAATGGACTGCATGGCACCCCCTGGCAGTGTGGGTACGTCAGCCGGCGCGGAAAAACGTACGGGCCGCGCCGGATGGACACCGCCCGCGTCCCGCTACCCCACCCCGGTGTCGCAACCCGGCTGTCTCGCCCCCTGAAAGGCACCGGCCCCCACCGGTGTAATGGGGCGCCCCCGGCGAAGCCAGGGGACGCATCAAATCCAGGGTAAGGCCGGGGTGTGACAAGGGAACCCGATTGGCGAAACTGCTCGCCCAACGCCCCAATATGAGCGGGGTGTTCCGGTTCCGGATGTATCCGCCACCCTGCACCGGCCGCCTGCGTCAAGCGGTGGTGACCCGGCCCGCTCCCGCGCTCGGCACCGCCTCGAAGACGCGTGGTGCGCGGTAACCGGCCACGGCGAAGGCGTCGTTGACCGCCTTGCCGACGGACTCGGCCGCCGCCGCCCGTGCGAGCACGACCGCCGAACCGCCGAAGCCGCCGCCGGTCATCCGGGCCCCGAGCGCCCCGGCCGCACCGGACGCCTCGACGACCAGGTCGAGTTCGGGGCAGGAGACGGCGAAGTCGTCGCGCAGCGAGGCGTGTCCGGCCGTCAGTACGGGCCCGATGGCCGCCGTCTCCCCCACGTCCAGCAGCCGGACGGCCTGCTGGACGCGCTGGTTCTCGGTGACGACATGCCGCACGAGCGGACGCAGCCACGGATCGGATATGCGCTCCAGCGCCGCGCCGAGCCGGCCGTACGGCACGTCCCGCAGCGCCCGTACGCCCAGCGCCGCCGCGCCCGCCTCGCAGCCCGCACGGCGCTCGGCGTAGGCGCCGTCGCCAAGCGCGTGCTTGACGCCGGTGTCGACGACCAGCAGCCGCAGGCCCCCCACCGACAGGTCGAGGGGAACCTGGCGGCGGGTGAGGTCGCGGGTGTCCAGGTGGAGCGCGTGCCCGGCTGTGCAGCAGGCGGAGGCCATCTGGTCCATGACGCCGCAGGGGACGCCGACGAAGTCGTTCTCCGCGCGCCGGCACAGCTGGGCCAGGCGCGGCGCGGGCAGCCCCAGCCCGTACAGGTCGCTGAACGCGAAGGCCGTGGCGACCTCCAGGGCGGCGGACGAGGACAGTCCGGCTCCGGTCGGCACGCTGCTCTCGACATGCAGGTCGGCGCCGCCCACCCGGTGCCCCGCCGCGCGCAGCGCCCACACCACACCCGCCGGGTAGGCCGCCCAGCCGCCGCGGTCGCCGACGACTCCCAGCGGGGTCAGGTCGTCCACGCGCAGTTCGGTGACGCCGCCCGCCGCGTCGGCGGAGTGCAGCCGCAGCACTCCGTCGTCGCGGCGGGCGGCCGAGACGCGGCAGGTGTGCGGGAGCGCGAGCGGCATGACGAAGCCGTCGTTGTAGTCGGTGTGTTCACCGATCAGGTTGACCCGGCCCGGCGCGGCCCAGACGCCGTCGGGTGCGGCGCCGTAGACCGCGCGGAACCCGTCGCCGGACCCAGCGGTCATGGCTGCTTCGGTTCCGCCGCGGTGCGCCTCGCGAAGTCCCAGGCGTCCTGCACGATTCCCGCCAGGTCGGCCCGCGAGGGGTGCCAGCCCAGCCGCTCGCCTGCCCGGTCCGCCGAGGCCACCAGCACGGCGGGGTCGCCGTCACGGCGTGCTGCGGCGACCTCGGGCACGGGGTGACCGGTCACCTTCCGCACGGTCTCGATCACCTCGCGGACGGAGAAACCGTTGCCGTTGCCCAGATTGCAGATCAGGTGCTCGCCCGCGGTGACCTCGCCCTCGGACATCGCGTTCATGGCCAGCAGGTGGGCCTCGGCCAGGTCGGCGACGTGGATGTAGTCGCGGACGCAGGTGCCGTCGGGTGTCGGATAGTCGTCGCCGAAGACGGAGACGGCCTCGCGGCGGCCCTGTGCGACCTGAAGGACGAGCGGGATCAGGTGCGACTCGGGATCGTGCCGCTCGCCGTACGGACCGTAGGCGCCGGCGACGTTGAAGTAGCGCAGCGAGGCGGCGGCCAGGCCGTGCGCACGGCACTCGCCGCTGATCATGTGATCGACGGCGAGCTTGGAGGCACCGTAGGGGTTGGTCGGCGCCTCGAACGCGTCTTCGTGGACAGGGGTGTGCAGCGGCTCGCCGTAGGTAGCGGCCGTGGAGGAGAAGACGAGCTTGCCCACGCCCGCGTCGCGCATGGCTGCCAGCAGCTCGATGGTCCCGCCGACGTTGTTGCGCCAGTACTTGTCCGGGTCGGCCACCGACTCGCCGACCTGCGAGTGGGCGGCGAAGTGGAGCACGCCGTCGTACGAGGAGTCCAGCACCCGGGCGGCGTCCTGTACGCGGCCCTCGGTGAACCCGGCACCCTCGGGCACGGCCTGCCGGAATCCGGTGGACAGGTCGTCGAGCACGGTCACGGCGTGCCCGGCCGCCAGCGGGTGGGCGGCCACAACGCTGCCGACGTATCCCGCTCCGCCCGTCACCAGATACTTACGCGGGGGCACGGGAGGCGTCGCCCCTCGGGAGTTTGCAGTCACTGGCTACCTCTCGCAGTCGCTCGGCCGCGGTCTCGGGCGGCACATCGTTGATGAACACGTTCATCCCGGATTCGGAACCCGCGAGGAACTTCAGCTTGCCGGAAGTTCGGCGAATGGTGAAAAGCTCGAGGTGCAGAGCGAAATCCGCACGCACCGTGGCGACACCGTCACCGTCGCCGCCGTCGTGGCCGCGGACCGGTGCCTGGTGCCAGCCGGCTATGTAGGGCGTCGGCGGCTCTCCGGGGCCGAAGATCCGGTCGAACCGGCGCAGCAGCTCGAGGTAGACACGCGGGAACTCGGCGCGCGCCTCCTCGCTCAGCGCCGGCAGATCCGGCACCCGTGACCGGGGATAGAGGTGCACCTCGTACGGCCAGCGCGCGGCGTGCGGCACGAAGGCGACCCAGTGATCGGCCGCGAGGACGACACGTCGCACGTCGGCCAGTTCGTCGGCGACGACGTCGTCGAAGAGGTTGCGTCCGCCGGTGCGGGTGGCGTGCTCGGCGGCCGACCGCAGCATCCGGGCGGTACGCGGGGTGGTGAAGGGATAGGCGTAGATCTGGCCGTGCGGGTGCTGGAGGGTGACGCCGATCTCGGCGCCGCGGTTCTCGAAGCAGAAGACCTGCCCGGTGCCGGGCCGCCGGGAGAGTTCGGCGGTGCGGTCGGTCCAGGCGTCCAGCACCAGCCGGGCCCGTTCCTCGGTGAGGGAGGCGAAGGAGGCGCGGTGGTCGGAGGTGAAGCAGACGACTTCGCAGCGGCCGGCGTCGCCGGCGAAGGAGGGGAAGCGGTTCTCGAACACGACGACGTCGTAGTCCGGTTCGGGGATCTCGCTCAGCCGCTCGTCGTCGCGGGTGGGGCAGAGGGGGCACGCGTCGGCGGGCGGATGGTACGTACGGGCCTGCCGGTGCGCCGTGACGGCGGTCCACTCGGACAGCAGGGGGTCGTACCGGATCTCCGCCGAGATCGCCCCCGCCCCCGCCGCCTCCGGCGGACGCCGGTCGACCGCTTCGCGCACCGTGTCGTCACGCAGGTCGTAGTAGATGATCTCACGACCGTCGGTGAGCCGGCTCGAGGTCCTCTTCACTGTGCGCGCTCCTCACCCTGCCGATCTCAACATAATCGCACGCAACCAATCACAACTCAACAGGCAAGTCGAACGCGCGGCGACGCCGTACGGGCCATCAGATTACATAAGGGGCATTCAGGGCACGCGCTTTCGCCGCACCCAGTCGGCGCGCTCGGCTCCGGCGCTCAGCCCCGGTGTGCGCCGGGCCGGACCGCCCGGTCCAGCAGGCCGGTACGGGCCGCCAGCGCCGCCGCCTCCAGCCGGGAGCCCACGCCCAGCTTCATCAGCACCCGCTGCACGTGCGTACGGGCGGTGCTCGGCGCGATGCGCATCCCGGCGGCGATCAACCGGGTGTCCTCACCCTCCGCGACCCGCATCAGCACCTCCACCTCGCGGGGCGTGAGGAGCTGGAGGAGCCGGGCGCCCTCGTCGTCGGGCTCGGCGGCCGGGTTGAGCAGGTCGGTGAAGGAATCCCGGAGCAACTGCGGTGCCACAGCCGCTTCCCCGGCCCGCGCCTTCATCATGGCGCGCTCGACGCCCTCGATCCGTTCGTCGTGCCGTACGTAACCGGACGCGCCCGCGGCGAAGGCGGCGGCGATGCCGCGCGGGCTGGGCACCGGTCCCAGCACCACGACCGCTATCTGCGGCTTCTCGCGCTTGATCCGCAGCACCGGATCGAAGACCCCCGGCTCGGCCGGCACGGCCGTGCCGAGCAGACACACTTCGGGCGCCCGGCTCAGCACCAGCTCCGCGGCACCCGCACTGGGTGCGGCGGCGGCGAGCACGCGATGGCCCCGCAGCTTCAGCGCCGAGGCCAACGCCTCGGCGAGCAGCCTGTGTTCGTCGACCACCATGAGCCGGACGCTCATGCGCAACATCTCCCCAGGCTCCCGCGAGGGCCCCCACCCGGGCACAGCCCCTCTTCTGTGTTCACGGAAGCTACACGCTCGCCCGCCGTTCCGCGCCCCTTCGGTGAGAGAAGGGGCGGGACGGCGGGCGAGTGAGGTGCTGCGAGTGCCGTTGCTCAGGTGCTCACTTGGGTCCGAAGCCGATGCCCAGGTACTTCGCGTAGCTCTTCACGCTGTCCTTCGAGATCAGCGTCTGCTGAAGGAAGAGCCGGCCGTTCACATAGATCGGCGGTTCGCGCATCGTGATGCCGGCGAAGTTGTTCTCGGTCTCAGCGCTGTCGTCCGGGTTGCGGAAGTAGACCGTCTGCTTGCCCTCCTTGGCCGGGTCGATGCCGACGATCTGGCCACCCGAGTCGTACGTCGGCTTCTTGTACGCGATCAGCTTGTCGCCCTCCATCCGGATCGGGACGATGGTGCGCCTGCCGCCCGCGTCGGACTTCCACTTGGGCTTGCCGGTGTTGAAGTCGAAGGCCAGGATCTCGTTCGTGCTGGAGGTCGCACCCTGGTGCTCGCCGGAGGGCAGGTAGACGTTCTCCTTGTCGGCGACCGCCGTCGCGCAGGACTCGACCTCAGTGCCGCATTCGGGCTGGTACTTGCGCTCGCCCAGCGAGATCTTGGCCTTGAGCTTGGCGTCCTCGCCCACCGTCATCACGTCGGTCTGGAGGCTGGTGCCCGCGCCGACCGCGAGGACGACCGGGTCGGTGGAGATCACCGCGACGCTCTCCACGCCCTTGGGCGCCTCGAACTCCCACTTCGACTTGCCCGTCGTCGGGTTGAGCTTCTGCACCTTCATCGTCGGATTGCTGTAGTCGCCGCACTTGACGACCGCGATCAGCTCCTTGCCGCCCGCGAAGCCCTCGTCCTTGCAGCCGCTGGTCGACTTGGACTTCCAGAGCGGGCTGCCGCCCGAGATCTTGTAAGCCACCGAGCCGCCCAGCCACTTGGCCGCGACGACGTCCTGGCTGATGGTCATGTTGAAGCCGAGCGACGAGGAGCTCTCGCTGCTCGGCATCTTCTCCTGCCAGTCCTTCTTGCCCGTGTTCACGTCGAAGACCGCGATCTGACTGCAGGGCGCCCGGGAGGACTTGGTCTCGCCGAAGGCCACCGCCGTCTTGCCGGAATCCGTGACATGCCGGGAGGCGCCGCAGACCTCGCCGTCGAGCGGGAGCTTCCAGTCCTGCTTACCGGAGGCCGCGTCGATGCCGACGATTCCGTTGACGACGGTCTTGGCGAAGATCTTGTCGGTGGCCCAGGCGCCGGCGACGCCGATCGGGTCCTCACCGCTGACCGTCGGCGCCTCGATCTTGAAGAGCTCCTTGGCGTCCTGGTTCACCGGCTGTTTCCCGCCACCGCCCGAGGAGGAACCCTTGGTGTCGCCCTTGGCCTCGGTGCCGCCGCCATCGTCCTTCATCATGAACCAGCCGACGGTGCCGATGACCAGCACCACTGCGACGGCCGCGGCGATGATCGCGATCACCTTGCCGTTGCCGCCGCCACTGCCGGGGCCGCCGGGGCCGCCCCCGTACGAAGCCGGTGCCGTGGGGTACATCCCCGGGGCCTGACCGTAGGGAGCCTGACCGTAGGGGTCCTGGCCCGGCTGGCCCGGCTGGCCCGGCTGCTGCGGGTAGCCGTAACCGGCGGGCGGCTGCTGGGGATAGCCGTAACCGCCCGGCTGTTGCGGCGGCTGCTGCGGGTACCCGTAACCCGGCTGCTGCGCGGGCTGCTGTGGATAGCCGTAACCGGCCTGCTCCGGAGGCTGACCGGGCGGCGGAGGCGGCTGCTGCGCGGGCTGTTGCGGCGGTTGCTGGGGATAGCCGTAGCCGCCCGGCTGTTGGGGCGGTTGCTGGGGATAGCCGTAACCCCCCGGCTGTTGCGGCGGCTGCTGCGGAGGCTGACCGGGCGGCGGAGGCGGCTGCGACATGGCGGTTCCCTCGTTGATGAACAGACCGGACGCCCGCCCCTCAAGCCCCCGTAGGGCGGAGCGAATCGGACATCAGGCCCGCCTCTGGCTGGCTGGTAGGTACGCGGACGTTCTTTCTATCACCGGACACCACGAACCGAGCGTCCGGTTCCACACCCCGGACACCGGACGAGACTGCCTCGAAACCGAGCCGTAGTCCCGCCGTTAGCGGGCTGCCCGGCGGGGCCGTCACTCGCCCTCGGCCAGCTCCAGCCAGCGCGACTCCAACTCTTCGCGCTGGGCACCCAGTTCACGCAGTTCCGTGTCGAGGTCCGCCACGTGCGCGAAGTCCGTGGCGTGTTCGGCCATCGCGGAGTGCAGCGTCGCCTGTTTCTGCTCGATGCGGTCGAGTTGGCGCTCGATGCGCTGCATCTCCTTCTGGCCGGCCCGGGCGATCGCCGCGGGCTTCGCCGGTGCGGCGGCCGCCGGTGCCGGAGCGGCGGACGCGGCTCCGGCGG
>NZ_JBOHCV010000475.1:0-8729 GCF_050698815.1 Streptomyces sp. | reverse complement strand
GTGTTCGGGCGCGGGTGTCGTGCTCTCCTCGCGCAGCAGCTGCTGGATGCGGCCGAGCGCGACCGACGCCTGCTGATAGCCGTCGAAGACCTGGGACAGCTGCTGTACGGGCGAGAAGAACAGCTCGATGTAGAGCAGGTAGGCGACCAGCCCGCCCGCGGTGAGCGTGCCCTCGCCTATCCGGCCGGCGCCGACCACGAGCACGGCGGCCGTGGCGAGCGAGGCGAGCAGCTGCACGAACGGGAAGTAGACCGAGATCAGCCACTGGCCGCGCACCCGCGCCTGCCGGTAACCGTCGCTGCGCTGCGTGAACCGGTCCGTGCCCCGGCGCTCGCGCCGGAACGCCTGCACCATGCGCAGCCCGGCCACCGACTCCTGCAGGTCCGCGTTGACGACACTGACCCGTTCACGCGCCAGCTCGTACGCCGTGACGCTCCTGCGCCGGAAATAGAAGGTGCCGACGATCAGCAGCGGCAGGGTCGCGAAGACGACCAGAGCGAGCTGCACATCGAGCACGAGGAGCGCCACGAGGATGCCGGCGAAGGTGAAGACCGAGACGACCGCCGTGACCAGACCGGTCTGCAGGAACGTCGACAGCGCGTCCACGTCGGTCGTCATCCGCGTCATGACCGCGCCGCCCAGATGGCGCTCGTAGTAGTCCAGTCCGAGGCGCTGCAGATGCGCGAAGATCTTCACCCGCAGTGCGTAGAGGACGCGCTCTCCCGTACGTCCCGTCAGCCGCATCGCACCGAACTGCGCGGCCCACTGCCCGATCACCACCACCAGCGCCAGCCCGGCCGCCATCCAGACCGCGCCGAGCGCCGACTTCTGCACACCGTCGTCGATGCCGTTACGGATCAGCACCGGCAGTGCCAGCCCGAACCCGGCGTCGAAGGCGGCGAAGAGCAGCGCGAGGGCGAGCGCGGCACCGAAACCGCGCAGCAGCCGCCGCAGCCCGTAGGAATCCTCCGCCCGCTCCGCCTGCTCCTCATCGACACCGGGGGTGTCGTCGGCGGGCGGCAGGGCGGCCACCCGGGCGAGGAGTTCGGGACTGCCCGGCATCGCGGCCAGTTCACCGGCGAACCCGCCGGGCCGTCCGGCCTGTGCCGCACTGACGGCGGATCCGCCGGCCCCGCCGGCGCCGCCGAGACCCCCGGCACCGTCCCGGGCCGGGTCGTCCTTGCGCACCCACAGCTCAGAGGTGACGCCGGCCGCCGCCGGAGTGGCGGCCGCGGCTGCGGCGGTGGGTCCGGCTACAGCCAGACCGGCCGGGTCCCGCTGCACCTCACCCAGCTCGTCCGGGTCGGTCAGCAGCCGGCGGTAGAGCGCGCAGCGCGCCGTCAGTTCCTCGTGTGTGCCCACGTCGGCGAGGCGCCCGCCGTCCAGCACGGCGATCCGGTCGGCCAGCCCGAGGGTGGACTGCCGGTGCGCGATCAGCAGCGTCGTGCGGCCCGCCATCACGCCGCGCAGCGCCTCGTGGATCTCGTGCTCGACGCGGGCGTCGACGGCCGAGGTGGCGTCGTCCAGGAGCAGCAGCCGCGGGTCGGTGAGGAGAGCGCGGGCGAGCGCGATGCGCTGCCGCTGGCCGCCGGAGAGGGTGAGTCCCTGCTCGCCGACGGTGGTGTCGTAGCCGTCGGGCAGTTCGGCGATGAAGCCGTCCGCCTGGGCGGCGCGGGCGGCTTCCCTGATCTGTTCGTCGGTGGCGTCGGGTGCGCCGTAGGCGATGTTCTCGCGGATGGTCTCGGAGAAGAGAAAGCTGTTCTCGGGGACGAGGCCGATGGCCGAGCGCAGCGAGCCCAGGGTGAGGTCGCGCACATCGTGTCCGCCGACCCGTACCGCGCCTCCTGTCGCGTCGTAGTAGCGGGGCAGCAGCAGCGCGAGGGTGGACTTGCCGCTGCCGCTGGAGCCGACGACGGCGACGGTCTCGCCGGGCTCGACCCGCAGCCTGAACCCGTTCAGGACACGGCTGTGCCCGTCGGGTCGTCCGGATCCGTCTGGGTCCTCGGGGCCCTCGGCTTGCGGGGTTTTTGGGGGATCTTCGTATCCGAAGCTGACGTCGTCGAACTCCACGGACGCCTCGGCGTCGGCGGGCAGCTCGTGCGCGTCGGGGCGCTCGGTCATCCGCGGCTCGGTGTCGATGAGCTCGTAGACCCGTTCGACGCCGGCCCGGGCCTGCTGCCCGACGGTCAGCATCATGGCGAGCATCCGTACGGGCCCGACGAGCTGGGCGAGATAGGTGGAGAAGGCCACGAACGTACCGAGCGTGATCTGCCCCTGCGTCGCCATCCAGCCGCCCAGTGCCAGCATGCCGACCTGCCCGAGGGAGGGCACGGTCTGCAGGGCGGGCGTGTAGCGGGCGTTGAGCTTCACGGTGCGCAGCCGGGCGGCGAACAGTTCGCGGCCGATGTCGCGCAGTTTGCGCGTCTCCTGGCCCTCCTGCCCGAAACCCTTCACCACCCGTACACCGGTGACCGCGCCGTCGACGACGGAAGCGACGGCGCCGGCCTGCTGCTGTGCGTACCAGGTCGCCGGGAAGAGGCGGACGCGGCTCAGATTGGCTATCCACCACAGCGCAGGGAAGACGGCGAGCGAGACGAGCGTGAGCAGCGGGGACAGCACGATCATCACCACGAGGGCGACGGCGAACAGCAGCACGTTGCCGATCATCATCGGCAGCATGAACAGCAGGCTCTGCACCAGTTGCAGATCGCTGGTGCCGCGTCCGACGACCTGTCCCGTGGACAGCTCGTCCTGGCTGCGCCCGTCGAGCCGGATGATCGCGCGGTACATCTCGGTCCGCAGATCGTGCTGGACGTCGAGAGCGAGCCTGCCGCCGTAATAGCGGCGGGCCCAGGTGAGTACGTAGACCACGACCGCGGCGGCGATCAGCAGCCCGATCCACAGCACCATGTCGCCGCCGCTGCCGCCGGAGCCGGCTACGACGTCATCGATGATCACTTTGGTGAGCAGCGGTACGAGCGCCATGACGCCCATGCCCGCCAGCGAGGCGCCGACCGCCAGCAGCACGGCGCGCTTGTAGCGCCAGCAGTACCCCGACAGCCGCCGTGCCCACCCCTGTTGCCCGGTCGCCGCTTCCGTCCCCGTCACCCTGTTCCTCGCTCTCCGGCGGCTCCGGGCTGGAGCTGCCGAAGGCTCCAACGTCCTGGCGTGGGGATTTCATCCCGAGGGCCGGGACGATCCTGGAGAGCGGGGGGCTCCCCGGGACCGTCCCGGCGGGCGGCGTCCATGGAATGCTGACAGGCAAGCACCCCCCACGAGGCCGGCTCTGTCGCTCGTCATGTGACGCCACGATCCCGTGGGATCGCGTTCCGGAGTCTGCCGAGAATCTCCACGGAATGCACGTCGACCGAACAAATTCGGTAACGTCTCGTATTAAAGCAATGTCACACAGTGACCATGGGTCACCGGTGCTTCTGCCCGCACACCCTCTCCCACCAGCCACGTTCCCGCCGCCCCTGCTCAACAGGGGTGGGCACGGTGCGCAAGCAAGCGCATACACTCCGTTCCGAACACGGCTGGAAACAGTCCCGTGTGCGCTTCTCGAACCCGTTCTCGAAGCGACTGCGGGCCTAACTCTTCGCCTGACCGGCTTCCTTCCCGCTCGCCTCACCGGCTTCCTTCCCGCTCGCCTGACCGGCGATCTGGCGCGCCATCAGCGTCGTCAGCTCGTACGCCGTGTGCGAGGCGGCCACCGACGTCATTTCGGCGTGGTCGTAGGCCGGGGCGACCTCCACGAGGTCGGCGGAGACGAGGTGGCAGCCGGCCAGCCCGCGCAGGATCTCCAGCAGTTCACGTGAGGTGAGACCACCGGCCTCCGGTGTGCCGGTGCCCGGTGCGTGGGCCGGGTCCAGGACGTCGATGTCGACGGAGACGTAGAGCGGCCGGTTCCCGATGCGCTGGCGGAGCTGGTCGGTCACCTCGTCGACACCGCGTCGCATCACGTCGGCCGACGTGACGATGCCGAAGCCCATCCGGGCGTCCTCGTCCAGGTCCTTCTTCCCGTAGAGCGGTCCGCGCGTACCCACGTGCGAGAGGGCCGAAGTGTCCAGCAGCCCCTCTTCGAAGGCCCGCCGGAAGGGGGTGCCGTGCGTGTAGGCGGCGCCGAAGTAGGTGTCCCAGGTGTCCAGATGGGCGTCGAAGTGGAGGAGCGCGACCGGCCCGTGCTTCCGGGCGACCGAGCGCAGCAGCGGCAGAGCGATGGTGTGGTCGCCGCCGAGTGTCATCAGCCGGGCGCCGGTGTCCAGGATGCCGTCGGCGGCCTCCTGCACGGTCTCCACCGCCTCATCGATGTTGAACGGGTTCGCCGCGATGTCACCCGCGTCCGCGACCTGGGCGAGCGCGAACGGGGCGGCCTCCTGCGCCGGGTTGTACGGACGCAGCAGGCGGGACGCCTCACGGATGGCGTTGCCGCCGAAGCGGGCGCCGGGGCGGTAGGAGACACCCGTGTCGAAGGGGACACCGACGACCGCGACGTCCGTACGGCCGTCGACCTCATCCAGGCGGGGCAGCCGCGCGAAGGTCGAGGGGCCCACGTAGCGCGGGATGCGGGAGGAGTCGACAGGGCCGCGCGGTTCGGACCGCGGCCGGGTATGCGGGGACTGCGGGGCCGGCTGGGGCTGCTCAGCTGTGCTCATGCAGGCGAGCGTAGGCGGCGTGCACGCCAGTGCTTCTTGGCCGTATCAGCACCCGCGCGGCCGTCTTTTGTCCGCCGCGTACAGGACTGGCCGCGCGCTGCCGCGTCGAACCGGTGCGGGGGGTACGGCCACCGGCGCCATCGGCCGGGGGGTCACAATGGCCGCATGCCCATATTCGCCGCCGCCGTCGCCCCCACCAGAGCCGAGCTGATCGACCACCTGGTCCGCACCCGCATCGCGGGGGACGTGGCCACTCCGCGCGAGAACAACCTCTCCCACTACCGCAAGCTCGCCAACGGCGACCGGCACTACTGGCTGGGGCTGGAGCTCGGCGACCGCTGGGCCGACGAACAGGACGTGCTGGCGGTGATGGCGGAGCGCTGCGGGGTCGTCGACGACCCCGACCACCGCAGCGGCCAGGACACCATCGACCCCGAGATGACGGTCGGCGCGCTGGACCGGGCGGCGGCGGAGCTGCGCAAGGCGGCGGAGGGGCAGCGGCGCGTGCTGTTCGCGACCGGGCACCCCGGGGCGCTCCTCGACATGCACGGCGCGCTCGCGCGGGCGCTGCGCGTCGCGGGGTGCGAGATCGTCCGCGTACCGCTGGGCACGTACGCGGACGAGGGCGTGATCGTGCAGTTCGGCGGCGTCGCGACGTACGAGCGCGGCGCGTCCCTGTGGCACACCCACTCCCCCGAGCCGATGACGCAGACGCTGAACGCCCTGCAACTGGCGGGTGAGGCGCTGCCGGAGCTGGTGGTGGCCGACCACGGCTGGGCGGGCTGCGCGGGGCAGCGCGGCATCGACACGGTGGGCTTCGCGGACTGCAACGACCCGGCACTCTTCCTCGGCGAGGCCGAGGACACCCTCGAGGTGACCGTGCCGCTGGACGACCACGTCGCCGACCCGCGGTTCTACGAGCCGATGACCGCCTACCTGCTGACCGCGGCCGGACTGACGGGAGCGACCGGCCTGGCCTGAGGGTCCGCCGTAATTCGCTTGCGGCCCCCCGCGGCGCGGCCTAGCGTCGCGGCCATGTCCGCAGCCTTCCAGGCCATCATCAACGGTGCGCGCGCCAATGCACGGGGCGCCGGCTGGGCCTGCCCCCAGCTCGTCATTCGCCCGCGCGACCGGCGTCCGGCCCTGGCCGTCCGCCAGGACGCCTGAGGCGTTCCGAGCGACCATTCCGCGTGTTGCTCTGCTGACCTGACGACGCGTCCTGCTCCCCCACTGCGCTGCGCGCGTGGGTGGTACCCCCGGCCAGGGCCTCCGGTGTCCCCATCCACCGGACAGGCCCGGCCGCGGCATGCCCGTAACCCATGCGTACGAGTGCGCGCTGGTGCCCCGCCTGTCCTCCCCGCACCAGAGGACCTCACCGTGGCACGCCGCCGCAGCACGCTCTCCCAGAACTTCCTGCACGACCCCGCCGTCATCCATCGCATCGTGCGCTGCGCGGGGCTGCGCCCCGACGACCTGGTGCTCGAACCGGGCGCGGGCGAAGGGGTGCTGACCCGGCCCCTCGCCCGCGCCTGCCGCCAGGTCGTCGCCTACGAACTGGACCCGGCCCTCGCCGCCCGGTTGCCGCGGCTGCTGCGCGCGCAGCCCAACGTCCGTATCGTGCATGGTGACTTCGTGCGTGCGCGGGCGCCCCGCGAGCCGTTCGCGGTGGTCGGCAGCATCCCCTACTCCCGCACGTCCGACATCGTCCGCTGGTGTCTCGCGGCCCCCGGTCTGACGTCGGCCACGCTGGTCACCCAGCTCGCCTACGCCCGCAAGCGCACCGGTGGATACCGGCGCTGGACCCTGCTGACGGTGAGCAGCTGGCCCGAGTACGACTGGCTGCCCGGACCGGACATCCCTCGGCGGCACTTCACGCCGGTGCCCCGTACCGACTCCGCCGTGCTGCGGATCGACCGGCGCGGCACACCGCTGCTGCCCACCGGACTCCTCCCCGGCTACCGCGACTTCGTCGCGCACGGCTTCACCGGGGTGGGCGGCTCACTGTTCGCGACACTGACGCGCGGGCGCCGCACCGCGCACGTGCGGGCGGCCTTCCGCGAGGTGCGGCTGCCCGAGCCCACCCCCGTCGGCCACGTCACGCCGGCGCAGTGGCTCGCCCTCTTCGGCATCCTCGAGGCACCGCGAACCGGGGAGCGGGTCAGTCCCTCGGGACCCGTACGACGCCCTCCTGGATCACCGAGACCGCCAGCCGGCCGTCGCGGGTGAAGATCCGTCCGCTGCCGAGTCCGCGGCCGCCCTGCGAGGTCGGGCTGACCTGGTCGTAGAGCAGCCACTCGTCCGCGCGGAAGGGACGGTGGAACCACATCGCGTGGTCCAGGCTCGCGCCCACCACGTCGCCCACCGCCCAGCCGCCGCGGCCGTGCGCCAGCAGCACCGAGTCCAGCAGCGTCATGTCCGAGACGTAGGTGGCCAGGCAGATGTGCAGCATGGGGTCGTCGTGGGCGCCGTCCAGCTTGCCGTTGGTGCGGAACCAGACCTGCGAACGCGGTTCGCGCGGCTCGCCCGCGCTGGCGAACGGAGGTTCGCGTACGTACCGCAGGTCGACGGCCGCCCGCGCCTTCATCAGCCGCTCGGGCACATCCGAGCCACGGAAGAGCTCCGTGTACCGGGGCAGCAGTTCCTCGGCCGTCGGCAGGGACTCCGGGTCGGGCGCCTCGGGCATCGGCTCCTGGTGTTCGAGCCCTTCCTCGTGCGTCTGGAAGGAGCTGGACAGATGGAAGATGGGCTGGCCGTGCTGTACCGCGACGACGCGCCGGGTCGTGAAGGACCGCCCGTCCCTGATCCGGTCGACCGTGTAGACGATGCGGGCTCCCGGATCTCCCGGTCGCAGGAAGTACGAGTGCAGCGAGTGCGGCAGCCGGCCCTCCGGTACGGTCCGGCAGGCGGCGACCAGTGCCTGTGCGGCGACCTGCCCGCCGAAGACACGGGGGACGACGGCGGCCCGGCTGTCCCCGCGGAAGATGTCCTGCTCGACCTGCTCCAGATCGAGCAGGTCGAGCAGGGACGTCAGTTCGTTGCTCATGCCAACGATTGTGCCCGTTCCGGGCTACCGGGGGTTACGACGCAGGTCACACCGCGGATCATGGTGATGATCACAGCGCGGATCACAGCCCCATCGACTTGGCCACGATGGAGCGCATGACCTCGCTGGTACCGCCGTAGATGCGGGAGACGCGGGTGTCCGCGTACAGATTGGCGACCGGGTACTCCAGCATGTAGCCGTAACCGCCGTGCAGCTGCAGGCACTTGTCGATGACCTTCGCCGCCAGCTCGGTGGTGAAGAGCTTCGCGGAAGCGGCGTCGGCCGGGGTCAGCTCGTCCAGGTCCAGGGCGTCCAGCGCACGGTCGCAGACGGCCTGCATGGCGTCGACGTCGGCCTTGCAGTCGGCCAGCACGAACTTGGTGTTCTGGAAGGAGGCGACCTCGCGGCCGAAGACCGTCCGCTCCTTGACGTACTCGTGGGCGAAGCGCACGGCGGCGGCGGACATGGCGTACGCACCGATGGCGATGCCGAGGCGCTCCTGCGGCAGGTTGTGCGTGAGGTAGGTGAACGCCTTGCCCGGCTCCCCGAGCATGTCCTCGACCGGGACCTTGACGTCGGTGAAGGAGAGTTCGGCCGTGTCGGAGGAGCGGAGGCCGAGCTTGCCATGGATCTTCTCCGAGCTGAATCCCGGGGAGTCGGTCGGCACGAGGAAGCAGGCGAGGCCGCGGTGCTTCTGATCCGGGTCGGTCTGGGCGAAGACGAGCGCGAGCTTGGCGAAGTTGCCGAGCGAGATCCACTGCTTCTGGCCGGAGATCTTCCAGCCGCCGTCGACCTTCGTCGCGCGCGTGGACAGGTTGGCGGCGTCGGAGCCGGTGTCGGGCTCCGTGAGCCCGAAGCACCCGAGCGCTTCGCCCGAACAGAGGCGGGGAAGCCATTCATGCTTCTGTTCCTCGGTTCCCCAAGTCTCGATCGATCCGCACACCAGCGAGGTCTGGACGGAGACCACGGTCCGGGCGGACGAGTCCCCGCGGCCGACCTGCTCGACGATCAGCGAGTAGCCGACCATGTCG
>NZ_JBOHCV010000474.1:0-2880 GCF_050698815.1 Streptomyces sp. | reverse complement strand
GGCGGTACGGGCGTGGACTGGATGATCGAGGTGGTGGTCTGCCCGTACAGCAGGAACCGGTCCAGGACCTCCTCGAAGGTGTCGAGATCCGTCGCGTGGACCTTGATCAGGAAGCAGTCCTCGCCGGTGATGCGGTGGCACTCGCTGACCTGGGTGAGGTCGCGCGCGAGCTCGGCGATCTTCGGCAGCTGCCCCGGACCGGGTCGGACCCGTACGAACGCGGCCACGGGGTAGCCCAGTGCCGCCGGGTCCACGTCCAGGCGGTATCCGCGGATCACCTCCGTCTCCCGCAGCCGCCGCAACCGGTCCCGCGCGGTGGGCACCGAGACCTCTACCCGGCGCGCGAGTTCCGCCGTCGACAACCGGGGGTCGGCGTCGAGCTCGGCCAGAATGGCCCGGTCCACAGCGTCCATTTTCACCATCACACTGTCGGGAGCGAAAGAGCGGCACCAACCGCAAAATACTTCGCGATGTGGCTTGTCCTTCCGGCATGGTCCCACCGCTCTCTCTTGGCGACCATACGTCGTATGGTCGCCTCTCCCTTCCTCACCCGCTCCGCCGGTGTCACCGACCGGCTGCCGCCGTCGGCGTTCTTCGTGACCAGCGCGGTCTTCCACTACCTCGGCCCCGCCTTCGCGGTTCTCCTCTTCGCCCGCATCGACGTGCTCGGCGTGGCCTGGCTCCGGATCGCCTCGGCCGCGGTCGTCTTCGCCCTCTGGCGGCGGCCGTGGCGGGTGTGGCGCGCTTCCTCCTGGCGTCAGCGCCGGCTGCTGCTGGCGCTGGGCGCCGTGCTCGGGGTGATGAACAGCGCGTTCTATCTCGCTCTGGACCGGTTGCCGCTGGGTACGGTCGGCGCCATCGAGTTCCTCGGCCCGGTGCTGCTGGCGGCGCTCGGCCTGCGCTCCGTACGCAACATGGCCGCGCTCGTCATGGCGGTCGCCGGGGTCTTCCTGCTCACCGATGTGCACCTCGTCGGCGAACCGCTCGGCCTGGCCTTCGCCTTCGCCAACTGCGTGCTGTTCGTGCTCTACGTCGTTCTCGGCCACCGCCTGGCCGCGGACGGCGGCGCCGCGGGCATAGACCGGCTCGGCGCCGCGATGCTCATCGCGACGATCGTGGTCACTCCCGTCGGCATCCGCGAGGCGGCCGCCACCGTCACCGCGCCGGTCCTGCTGGCGGCCGCCTTCGGCGTGGGGATCTGCTCGTCGGTCATCCCGTACGTCTGCGATCAGCTGGCCATGGCGCGGATACCCCGTGCGACGTTCGCACTCATGCTCTCCCTGCTCCCCGCCACGGCGGTGATCATCGGCGTCCTCGTCCTCGCCCAGATCCCCACCTGGCTCGAATTCGCCGGCGTCGCCCTCGTCATCGCGGGAGTCGCCGTCCACCAGGAACGGGTCCAGGGGACCCGACGAACCGAGAGGCGCCCGTCATAGTGGGTGCCCGGTTCAACGCCCCGGTTGCGCCCCCGCCTCAACGTCCCGGTTCCGCCTCCCGGTTGAGCGCCGGCCGGTGCCGGCCCGGCGGGACGCCGCCCGCGACGGCGCGCTGGCGCGGTGCGGCCGACCCCGTCCAGCAGCTGCCGCGGCGGGAGATGAGGCGGCGCAGCCACAGCTCCGTCGAGACCAGGTCGGCGAGGCCGTCCAGGGGCAGTGGTTCGCCCTCGGCCGCCGCGCGGATCGCCTTGCGTACGACCCGCGCCTCGACCAGGCCCGCGTCGGCGAGCAGGGGCGCGTCGAAGAGCTGGATGAGGTCGCCGGCCGCGGCCCGCAGCCCCGCCCGTACGGACGCAGCCTGCGAGGCGTGCGAGGGTGCGCCCCAGCCCGTCGGCAGGTCGTGCACGCCCGCGCCCGCCAGCACCGCGCGCAGTATCGACGCCCGCGCGCCGGGCTTGACCCGCAGCGCCTCGGGGAGGTCGCGGCAGGCGCGTACGACCTGGTTGTCGTAGAAGGGGGCGTGCAGCCGCTGGTTGCGGATCTCGGCGGCCTGTTCGAGGACGCGATGGTCGGCGGCCTGCCGGGCGAGGGCGGCGCGGGCACGGCGTTCGCCGGGGCGTTCGCTCGTCGAGCGCAGCCGGGCCGCGGCCTCCAGCCGGACCGAGACCTCCGCAAGCGCCTCGCCGGTCAGCCAGCGCGCCGCGGGTCCGGGACGGCACCAGGTGAGCGCGGCGACCGAGGCGCCGACGGCGCCTTCGCTGCCGTAGCCGCCCGCCCCGCCGAAGGCGCCGAGATCGGCAAAACCTTTCCCCACGTCCGTACCAAGGCCCCCGCCGGCATCCGAACTGCCTCTCGCTCCCGCTCTGTTCTGCGCGAAGCCGCCGGTCCTCAGTCGCAGGGCCGTCTCCGCGATGCCGTCCCGGTACTGCGTACGGGCCAGCTTGCGCGCGGCACGGTAGACCGTCCACGGCACCAGCACCGAACGGCCGGGCGGCACGTCCTCGGCGCGCGCCAACGCCGCGACGGGCCGCAGCAAATGACGGCGGCGACGGTCCATCAGCAGGTCGGCCAGGCGCGCCGGATGCGCGTCCAGCACCTGGCGGGCGCCGAGTCCGACGAGGTGGTCCGAGCTGCCGGCCGCGAGCCGCTGCCGGTGCCGGTCCGCGCTGACCAGCGAGGGCCCCGGCTCGTCCGTGAGCGGTCCCTCCAACTGGGCGTAGGGCAGCGCCTCCTCGCCGACGGCGACGACGAGATGGTGCAGCCGCGGGTTCTCCGCCATGCTGCGCGCCCGTTCCAGCTCCGGGGTGGCGGAAGTGGCGCTGGTGGCCAGGTCGTTGAAGGTCACGGCGAGCAGCCGCTCGCCCGCCTCCGTCCCGTCCAGCGTGCCGTGCACGGTGCCCGGCATCCCCGGCAGGCCGGCGGCGAGCAGGGCGAGGGTGCCGGA
>NZ_JBOHCV010000473.1:0-5200 GCF_050698815.1 Streptomyces sp. | reverse complement strand
CGCTCCGCCCTTGCCGCAGGCGCCGCCCGGCCGTGGCTTCGCCCGGCTGGGCGGCGGGCCCGTGCTGCGCGTACAGGTGCCGGCGACACCCGACCCCTTCGACGAGGCGGCGGGTGAAGCCGAACGTCTGGCGGTGCTGGGACTGTTGCCGGAACGGGTGCCCTGTCAGGCCACGGAGCCGGTACGGCCGGCGCCCGAGGCAAGCGCTCAGGCCACGTAGGAGCGGGGAACGTCCGCCTCACCGACCGCGCCCGTACGGACGAGGTCGGCGGCCTTGGCGAGCCGTGCGACGGCCTCCTCGAGCAGCGGATCGGCGAGGGTGAACAGCAGCCGCACGTACCCCTCGAAGGCGCCGTCGACGCCGAACCGGGTGCCGGCCGGGACGCGGACCCCGATCCGCTCCCCCGCGTCGGCGATACGGGAACCGGAGAGGCCGCCGGTGCGGACCCAGAGGGTGAGGCCGCCGTGCGGCACGGTGAACTCCCAGTCCGGCAGCCGGTCGCGGAGAGCGGTGACCAACGCGTCCCGGTTCTCGCGGGCGTGGGCGCGGCGCAGGGAGAGCGCCGACTCCCAGCCCCCGCCGGCCATCAGCCGGGCGACGGCGAGCTGTTCGAGAACGGGGCTGCCGAGGTCGGCGTAGACGCGGGCCGCGACGAGGCTGCGAATCACCTCGGGGGCAGCGCGGACCCAGCCGATGCGCAGCCCCGCCCAGATGGCCTTGCTGACGGAGCCGACGGTGATGACAGCCGAGCCGCCCGGGTCGAACGCGGCGACCGGGCGCGGGAGTTCGAGCCCGTCCTCCAGCGCCAGGTCGGCCATGGACTCGTCGGCGACGAGTACCGTGCCCGCCGCGCGGGCGGCGGCCACCAGGTCACGGCGCTGGTCGTCGGTGGCGAGGGCGCCCGTCGGGTTGTGGAAGTCGGCGATGACGTAAGCCATCCGCGGCGCGGTGTCGCGGAACGCCTGCTGCCAGGCGGGCAGGTCCCAGCCGGCCAGGCCCTCGGCCATGGGAACCGGCACGAGACGCGCGCCGGCGTCGCGCAGCAGATGCAGGACATTGGCGTACGAGGGGTGTTCGACGGCGACGCGCTCGCCGCGCGGCGTGAGGAGCCGGGCGAGGGCGGCGACGGCGCCCATCGCGCCGGTGGTGACCATGATCTGCTCGGGCATGGTCGGCACACCCCGCGCCGTATAGCGGGCGGCGAGCGCCTCGCGGAGGGCGGGCAGGCCCGCGGGGTAGTTGCCGTGCGTGTGGGTGTAGGGCGCGAGGTCGCTCACCGCGCCCTGGAACGCCTGGGTCAGGTGCGGTTCGGGCGCCAGGAAGGAGGCGCAGGCCAGGTCGATCATCGATCCCGCGGACTCGGGCGGCAGGGGTTCCAGCCCGCGGGTGGGCAGTGGCTTCCCCGCGGGCAAGGCGGTCCAGCTGCCGGAGCCGCGCCGGGACGCGAGGAAGCCGTCGGCGCGCAGTGCCTCGAAGGCTGCGGCCACGGTCGTACGGCTGACGCGCAGTGCCGCAGCGAGTTCACGCTCGGCGGGGAGGCGGGTGGCCACCGGGATGCGGCCTTCGACCACGAGGAAACGCACCCCGTCCGCCAGCGAGCGGTACGCCGGGACGCGGTGTCCGGCGTAGTGCTCGCTGGCGGACGCGGCGGCCCGCTGGGTCGCGAGCAGCCTCGCCAGCTGCGGAGCACCCACGGCAGAGGTCCACTGCGCCATGTTTACGGTCCACCCTCCAGTGATTGGCCATGGATGTGGCCTGCTTTCTGGTTCCAGACTGCCATGCGATCACTCATCGGCGCCAGCACGGCAGAAGAGGGGGAAGGTCCCGTTGTCCGTCTTCAGAAGCTCAACAACCGGCCGCCCGGCCCCGGCACGGCCACAGCAAGGCGGCCGGCGTCTCGGCCGGCGCCTGGTGCAGCTGTACGTGGGGCTGTCGCTGTACGGGGCCAGCGCCGGACTGATGGTGCGGGCGGACCTCGGTCTCGACCCGTGGGATGTGCTGCACCAGGGCGTGGCGCGGCATACCCCCCTGTCGATCGGCACCGTCTCGATCATCGTGGGTGCGGTGGTGCTGCTGCTCTGGATGCCGCTGCGGCAACGCCCCGGGCTGGGCACGGTCTCGAACGTGGTGCTGATCGGTCTGGCGATGGACGGCACGATCTGGCTGATGCCCGAGGTACGGGCGCTCGCGGTGCGGATACCGCTGATGGTGGCGGCGGTCGTGCTCAACGGCGTGGCGACGGGCCTCTACATCTCCGCACGTTTCGGGCCCGGCCCGCGGGACGGGCTGATGACCGGGCTCCACCGCGTCACGGGCCGCTCGATCCGGCTGGTGCGTACGGGTATCGAGGTGGCCGTGCTGGTGACCGGACTCCTGCTGGGCGGCACGGCCGGAGCAGGAACGGTGCTGTACGCGCTGGCGATCGGGCCGCTGTCACAGGTGTTCCTGCGGGTGTTCGTGGTGCCGGAGCCCCGGCATCACGGTGACTTCCCTGAGCCCGGCACCGCGGACGGCCGTGAGTTCCGTACGGACGAACGGCGCAGCCAGGCTGAACCCGGGTAACCGCCGTCGGAGCCGCTGTGAGGATTCCGGTTCCCGCAGCTGCGCCTCCCGGGCGATACTGCGGCGGTGATGAACGCAGGACCTCCGGCACGTACGGGACCGGCACGGCGGCCACGGCACCCTTTCCTAGACCACCCCGTTCCGTTGGCCCTCGCCCACCGGGGCGGCGCCGCGGCGGGACTGGAGAACACCTTCGGGGCTTTCGCGCACGCGGTCTCGCTGGGCTACCGCTATCTCGAGACGGACGTGCACGCCACGGCCGACGGCCGGCTGGTCGCCTTCCACGACGAGACGCTGGACCGGATGACGGATGCCCGGGGGCCGATCGCCGGACTGCCGTGGTCCGAGGTGCGCCGGGCCCGCGTCGGTGGCAGTGAACCCCTGCCACTGATGCGGGAGTTGCTGACCGCGTTCCCCCGGGCCCGGTGGAACATCGACGTCAAGTCGGAGGCCGCGCTCCTGCCGCTGCTGGAGCTGCTGAAGGACGAGGACGCGTGGGCACGGGTGTGCGTCGGGTCCTTCGAGGAGGCCCGGGTGGCGCGGGCACAGGAGCTGGCCGGGTCGCGGCTGGCCACCTCTCTGGGGACGCGCGGTGTGCGGGGGCTGCGGCTGCGCTCGTACGGGCTCCCGTCGCGGGCGGTGCGCGGCAGTGCGGTGTGTGTCCAGGTTCCCGAACGCTGGTCGCGGATACGGGTGGTGGACCGGGCGTTCGTACGGGCGGCGCATGCCCGGCGGTTGCAGGTACACGTGTGGACGGTGAACGAACCGGAGCGGATGCGGGAGTTGCTCGACCTGGGCATTGACGGCATTGTGACCGATCACATCGAGACACTGCGGGACGTCCTCACCGAGCGGGGCGCGTGGCTGCCTGACCGCACGTAGGCCGGTCCCCGCGCGCGCCGCCCGGCGCATGGGGCACCGGAGCACGAGGGGGCAGGTTGTTGTGGTTGCTGTCACCGACGCCGCGGGCGGAACGGCGGAGCGCCGCCGGGAGCAGCGCGGCTGGTACTTCTACGACTGGGCGAACTCGGTCTTCTCCACCAGCGTCCTCACCGTCTTTCTGGGCCCTTACCTGACGGAGATCGCCAAGTCGGCGGCGGACGCGGACGGTTTCGTGCACCCGCTGGGCATCCCGGTGCGGGCCGGCTCCTACTTCGCGTACACGGTCTCGGTCTCCGTACTGCTGTCGGTGCTGGTGATGCCGCTGGCGGGCGCGGTGGCCGACCGTACCGGCCGCAAGAAACCGATTCTGGGCGGCTTCGCCTATCTCGGGGCGGGCGCGACGGCGGGCATGTTCTTCCTGGACGGAGAGCGCTACCTGCTGGGCGGAGCGCTGCTGGTGGTCGCGAACGTCTCGTTCGCGGTGGCGGTCGTGGTCTATAACGCCTTCCTGCCGCAGATCGCGGGCCCTGAGGAGCGGGACGCGGTCTCCTCACGGGGCTGGGCCTTCGGCTACGCGGCGGGGGCGCTGGTGCTGGTGGCGAACCTGGCGCTGTTCCTGAGGCATGAGGCGCTGGGGGTGAGCGAGGGCTCGGCGGTGCGGATCTGCCTGGCCTCCGCGGGGATGTGGTGGGCGGTCTTCACCGTCATACCCCTGGTGCGGCTGCGGGAGCGGCCCGGGGCGGTACAGGGCGCCCGCGTTTCGGTGCTGAGCGGCTGGCGGCAGCTGGGGAGCACGCTGCGGGAGCTGCGGCGCTACCGGCTGACGATGGCCTTCCTGCTGGCGTATCTCGTCTACAACGACGGGGTTCAGACCGTGATCACCCAGGCGTCGGTGTTCGGCTCGGAGGAACTGGGCCTGGACCAGACGACACTCATCGCCGCGGTACTGCTGGTGCAGGTGCTCGCGGTGGCGGGTGCGCTGCTGATGGGGCGGCTGGCGCGGCGTTTCGGGGCGCAGCGCACGATTCTGGGTTCGCTGGTGGCGTGGACGGCGACCGTGGGAGGCGGGTATTTCCTGCCCGCGGGGGCGCCGGTGTCGTTCTTCGCACTGGCGGCCGGTATCGGGCTGGTGCTGGGCGGCAGCCAGGCCCTGTCACGGTCGCTGTTCTCGCAGCTGGTGCCGGAGGGGAAGGAGGCGGAGTTCTTCTCGCTGTACGAGGTGAGCGACCGCGGAACGAGCTGGCTCGGGCCACTGGTCTTCGGGGTCGCCTACCAGCTGACGGAGAGCTACCGAACCGCGATCATCTCACTGGTGATCTTCTTCGTGCTGGGTTTCGTACTGTTGTGGCGGGTACCGGTGGGGCAGGCCGCCGCTGCGGCCGGCAACCCTTCACCGGACCGGATTTAGGAGTTGGCGCTGCGGCCGGGTAGTGTACGCCCTCGGCTCGCCGGATGGACCGTTACTGCACGCCAAAGAGATGCGAACGCTGGGTGACATCTCCTGTCAGTTGTGACAAACCGGTCACCGGTGGGTACATGAAGGGGCGGCACGACGGACGACGCATCTCCCGATTCGGGAATCTTCACCGCCGACCGGACGTTGACCAGACGATGACGACAGCGACACATGTCCTGTGGGCGACAAGCCCGGGAGGCACGAATTCATGAGTGAGCGAGCTCTTCGCGGCACGCGACTCGTGGTGACCAGCTACGAGACCGACCGCGGTATCGACCTGGCACCGCGCCAGGCCGTGG
>NZ_JBOHCV010000472.1:0-2516 GCF_050698815.1 Streptomyces sp. | reverse complement strand
GATGTCGGAGATGCCGATACGGCCGCCCGGGGCCAGTACACGGAAGGTCTCCGCGAACACGGCGGGCTTGTCGATGGAGAGGTTGACGACGCAGTTGGAGATGACGACGTCGATGGTGTTCGCCGGGAGCGGGATCGCCTCGATGGTGCCCTTGAGGAACTCGACGTTGGCCGCACCGGCCCGCTCGGCGTTCGCGAGGGCCAGAGCCAGCATCTCCTCCGTCATGTCGGGTCTTCGAATCTAAGCGGGCAACGGCTCGCGGCGGCCGCGTCTCGTGGTTGCGCAGCGTGAGCGGAGGCGCTGGTTGGCGCGGTTGCGGAAGCCGAACGCGTTGCGCGCTTCGAGCTTGATCACGCGGTTGTTCCCTTCGCTGGCGGCGTTGGTGATGCCGGTGGTGATGTAGGCGTGGATGCCGTCCCACCACTGCTCGACGGTCTCGGCGAGGGTGACCAGTTCGGGCAGGTGGGCATGGTCGGCGATGTGGGCGTTGAAGCGGTGCAGGGCGCCGGAGATCGCGGACGGGGCGGGGTGGATATGGGTGTGCTTGGCGGCCAGGTGCAGCAGGTCGCGCAGGAGTTCTTTGGCCTTCCAGCCGGCCAGGATCTGCTTTCCGTAGGTGCCCATCAGGGTCAACTCTCCGTACAGCAGGGCGAGTGGCTCGGGTGTGAGGTCTTCCTTGTTGCGGCGCAGGAGTTTGCGGACGGTGTAGACGGGGTCGCCCTTGCGGGCGCGCCGTCCGTGTTGTTTCCAGGTGAGCCGGCGCCGTAGATCGGCGAGGTGGCGCTGGGCGAGTTGGACGACGTGGAAGGCATCGACCACGACGACCGCTTCGGGCAGGGCCCGGCGGACCGCCGCCCGAAAAGTCGCGCACAGATCGATCGCAACGTACTTGACCTGGGCTTTCCACTGTTCGGGCTGGAAGGTGAGCCAGTCGGCGACACTGGCGGCGTTGCGGCCCTCGACCTGGCCGAACAGGCCCCGGCCGCCGACCGCGTCGACGAACCCGATGTGCCAGGCATCCGCGACGAGTTCCCACTTCCCGGTGGCCGGGTTCTGCTTCCAGACGGGCTTGCCGCGCCGGGTCTCGTCGATGCCGATCGCCTCGGTCGGCGCGGGCGTCTCGTCCAGGACCTCGGCGGCATACACGAGCAGGGCTTGTTGCACGATGGGCCAGGACAGCCCCAGGTCACGGCCTGCCTGGACGACGGTGCGGCCACCGTCGCACACCGCCGCACCGGCCTCGCGACGCAGGTCCGAACTGACCCTCATCCGGGCCGGGACCTGTGGTATCTGCTCGGTGAACGTCCCACGCGGGCACGCACTTTCCCCGCAACGCCACCGCGACTTGTGCCACTGGATCTCGACCGGACGGCCCCCGCAGGGCAGATGCCGCGGCCGGGTCAGAGCCCGCTGTTTACGCGCAGAAGCGAAGACCCCGCAGACCGGACAGGCGCGGGCGCCGGGATCGGTGGTCACCACGTGTACCACCCGGACGCCGTCCTCCCGTTCCTCGACGCCGATCACCCCCACCCCCTGAAGTCCCAGCAGATGTGTCGCCGACTCATTGATCTCGGTATCGTTGCTGTTCAAGCCCGTAGTTGTCCGTCATCTGGTTGCGTCAAGAACAACCATGATCACGAACAGCTGCGGGCTCCTTACGTCCGGGACACCTCCACCCCGCGACCGTCACCCAACGTCACCAACTCGCGGACCGATCCCCACCGTTGCCCGCTTAAATTCGAAGACCCAGTAATCTGCACAGTGGAAACGCGGACTTCTTCGAGACCAGCCCCTCATTCGAACGCGAGGTCTTGAAGGCGTTCGCCGAATGGTCCACCGACCGGCGCCATTGCACCCGCCTGCAACTTTCATAAAGGCGGCCGCTATGCGACTCCCCCGGAGGGCAGGCAGCACTCAGCTGTTGGTGCGGCGCGCTTCCTCGTCCCTTGCGCGGCGCAGAGTCTCGTCCTCGGCGCGGATGCGTCTGATCATCGTGCCTGAGGTGAAGAGCATGCCGCCGACAGTGGCCAACGGTGTGGACACCACGAGGGCCGAGACCGGGCCAGGCCAGTCGCGGGCTCCCGCACATCGCCGCTCTGCGGTCAGGTCCTCGAAGTTGGGGTCGTACAGGCCTGCGCGTTCCGAGAAGGCCGGCGCAGAGCATTCGTGGTCCGACGATTCCAACGTGTGCGGCGTGAAGACCTGCCAGGCGGCGTAGATCCAGAACGCTGCGGCGGCTGCCAGGAGCACGACGCCCCAGCCCAGGTGCCGGGTGGCGCGCTCGTGGAAGGACCGTTCGACCAGGATCGGGTGCATCAGGGCTCCTCGGGGTGTGATGGGCCGGGGTGCTGGTCGTGGAAGAGGGCCAGGGTTGCCGGTAGTTGGGAGTGCTGGGGGTGGGGGAGCCCGGCTGGGGTGAACCAGCGGAGGGTGTCGAATTTGTGGGGCTCGCCGATCGCGACCTCGGACGGATCCACCTCTACGGCGAAGACCACGGCGACCCAGTGCGAGACGGG
>NZ_JBOHCV010000471.1:0-7036 GCF_050698815.1 Streptomyces sp. | reverse complement strand
CGGATCTGCGGCATCGCGCCCGCCGCGATGGCGAACTTCCGCACCGGCCCGGTCAAGAGATAGGTGACCGCTGCCGTGACGCAGAGCGTCAGCAGGTATTCACGCACGGGCTCCCCAGGGTTCTCGCCGGCTCCTTGGCCCACACCCTAAGACACCGGTGGAGGTCCGGCGGTTTCACGGATGCGGGACTACGGACAGACATCGGACGGGTACGGGACAGTCATACGACGGGCGCGGGACACGCATCGGACACACGGGCCCCGGGCTAGGTACGGGTGGGGACGCCGGTCAGTGCGGTGACGACCGGGTCGAGGGCCTTGCTGATCTCGTCCCCCACGGACCGGAAGTAGGGGATCGGCGCACCGTAGGGGTCATAGATCTCGTCCGCCTCCGGGCTGGGCGCCAGCAGCCAGCCGCGCAGTGCGGCAGCCGCCTGGACCAGCGCGTAGGCGCGCTCGACCACGCCCTGGCTGGAGCGCGGGTCGGGCAGCGTCGCGGCGTCTATGGCCCGTACGAGCCGGGTGAACTCCTTCAGTGTGAAGGTGCGCAGCCCGGCCGAGTGACCCATGGAGATCACCTGCGCCCGGTGGTCACGGGTCGCGGTCAGCACGAGATCGGCCCGTATCACGTGCTCGTCCAGCAGCTCGCGGCCGCGGAAGCCGTGGGCGTCCGCTCCGTGCTCCAGCAGCACCTCGGCGGCGTGCTCCTCCATCGGGGCGCCCTCGTGGCCCCAGGTGCCCGCGCTCTCGACCAGGATGCCGCCGCTGCGCGCCTGGCCGAGCCGCTCCGCCAGGGCATGCCGGGTCAGCCGCTCGGTGAGTGGCGAGCGGCACACGTTGCCGGTGGAGACGTGGAGGATGCGGAACGCGCCCGCGGCGCCGTTCATGCCGCCGGGGTCCGGTGTGCCACGCCCGTGCGGGACTGTCACCGCGGGCATCTCCCGACCGCCCGGGTCACGAGGCCACCTCCAGGTCGGGCACGACCTTCCGCAGCTCCTCCGCGCTCAGTGCGCCCGCGCGCAGCAGTACGGGCATCTTCCCCGTGACGTCGACGATCGAGGAGGGCACCGAGTCAGGCGTCGATCCCCCGTCGAGGTAGACCGCGACCGACTCGCCGAGCATCTCCTGCGCGGCGTCGCAGTCCTGCGGTGCCGGGTATCCGGTGAGGTTGGCGGAGGAGACCGCCATCGGGCCGAACTCGGTGAGCAGTTCGATGGCGACGGGGTGCAGCGGCATCCGTACCGCCACCGTGCCGCGGGCGTCGCCCAGGTCCCAGGTCAGCGACGGCTGGTGCTTGGCGACCAGGGTCAGCGCGCCCGGCCAGAAGGCGTCCACCAGTTCCCAGGCGAGCTCGGAGAAGTCGGTGACCAGGCCGTGCAGGGTGTTCGGGGAGCCGACGAGCACGGGCGAGGGCATCCGGCGGCCGCGGCCCTTGGCCTCGAGCAGGTCGCCGACGGCGTCCGGGCTGAAGGCGTCGGCGCCGATGCCGTAGACGGTGTCGGTGGGGAGTACGACGAGTTCGCCGCGGCGGACCGCCGAGGCGGCCTCGCGCAGGCCGGTCTTGCGGTCGGTTGCGTCGGTGCAGTCATAACGTCGTGCCATCACGGCACCTCCCTGCGGGCTGTGGCGAATCGGGGCCGGTTGTTGAGGTCGGGGTGGTCCGCGGCGTCGGCCCAGCCGCGATCCTCGGTGAAGATCCACGGCACCTGGCCGCCCTGGGTGTCGGCGTGCTCGATGACCACGACGCCGCCGGGGCGCAGCAGCCGGTGTGCCGTGCGCTCCAGTCCGCGGATGGTGCTCAGCCCGTCCTCCCCGGAGAACAACGCAAGTTCCGGGTCGTGGTCGCGGGCCTCGGGAGCGACATACTCCCATTCGGTGAGCGGGATGTAGGGCGGGTTGGACACCACGAGGTCGACTTGGCCGTCGAGTTCGGGGAGCGCGGTGAGCGCGTCGCCGTGGTGCAGGGTGACGCGGCTTCCCTCGAC
Organism: Streptomyces sp.; assembly: GCF_050698815.1. Classification (GTDB taxonomy): domain Bacteria; phylum Actinomycetota; class Actinomycetes; order Streptomycetales; family Streptomycetaceae; genus Streptomyces. The sequence continues at coordinate 5,052 of NZ_JBOHCV010000471.1, read as the reverse complement.
GTTCTTCCGCGCCCAGCCGTACGCGCCCTCGTCCAGCTCGACGGCGTGGACGCGGGAGCGGGGCACCTCCTGGGCGAGGGCGAGCGCCACCGCGCCGGAGCCGGTGCACAGGTCGACGATGAGCGGTTCGGCCACATCCATCGCCCGTACCGCGTCTATCGCCCAGCCGGCCACCGACTCCGTCTCCGGGCGTGGCACGAACACCCCTGGCCCGACCTGCAGTTCGAGGTAGCGGAAGAAGGCGCGTCCGGTGATGTGCTGGAGCGGTTCGCGGGCCTCGCGGCGGGCGACGGCCTCCCAGTAGCGGGCGTCGAAGTCGCTGTCGGCGACCCGGTGCAGTTCGCCGCGCTTGACGCCGTGCACGTACGCGGCCAGCTCCTCCGCGTCGAACCGCGGCGAGGGCACTCCCGCGTCGGCCAGCCGCTGAGTGGCCTGCGCCACCTCGGCGAGCAGCACACCGCGGGGGTTGGGGGGACGCCCCCCGGAGGAATGCAGCATGTCTGGTCCGTCCACCTGTCCGTACGCGCGTTTACTGGGCCGCGGCCAGCTTGGCCGCGGAGTCGGCGTCGACGCACGCCTGGATCACCGGATCCAGCTCGCCGTCCAGCACCTGGTCCAAGTTGTACGCCTTGAAGCCGACCCGGTGGTCGGAGATCCGGTTCTCCGGGAAGTTGTACGTGCGTACCCGCTCCGACCTGTCCACCGTGCGGACCTGGCTGCGGCGGGCGTCGGAGGCCTCCTGATCGGCCTCCTCCTGGGCGGCGGCCAGCAGCCGGGCGCGCAGGATGCGCAGCGCCTGCTCCTTGTTCTGCAGCTGGCTCTTCTCGTTCTGGCAGGAGACGACGATGCCGGTCGGCTCGTGGGTGATGCGGACGGCGGAGTCGGTGGTGTTGACCGACTGGCCGCCGGGCCCGGAGGAGCGGTAGACGTCGATCCGCAGGTCGTTGGAGCTGATCTCGACGTCGACGTCCTCGGCCTCGGGGAGGACGAGGACCCCGGCGGCGGAGGTGTGGATGCGGCCCTGGGACTCGGTCGCGGGCACCCGCTGCACGCGGTGCACGCCGCCCTCGTACTTCAGCCGGGCCCACACGCCCTGGCCGGGCTCGGTGGCCCCGCCGCCGCCCTTGGTCTTCACGGCGACCTGAACGTCCTTGTAGCCGCCGAGGTCGGACTCGTTGGACTGGATCAGCTCGGTCTTCCAGCCCGCGCGCTCGGCGTAGCGCAGATACATCCGCAGCAGATCGCCGGCGAAGAGGGCCGACTCGTCGCCGCCCTCGCCCGCCTTGATCTCCAGGATGACGTCCTTGTCGTCGCTGGGGTCACGGGGTACGAGCAGCAGCCGCATCTTCTCCGTCAGCTCCTCGCGGCGCGCCTCCAGCTCCTTCACCTCGGCGGCGAAGTCGGGGTCGTCGACGGCGAGTTCGCGGGCGGTCCCGATGTCGTCCCCGGTCTGCTTCCAGGACTGGTACGTGGCGATGACGGGGGTGAGCTCGGCGTACCGCTTGTTGAGCTTGCGCGCCCGCGCCTGGTCGGCGTGGATCGCCGGATCGGCGAGCTGCCGCTCCAGCTCGGCGTGCTCGCCGATCAGTTCCTCGACCGCCTCGAACATCGTTTGTCCCTTTACATGAAGAAGAAGGTGCCGGGCAGCAACGAAACAGCGCCGGCCCTGCACGCCCGGCGCGGGGGCGTGCCGAGGACCGGCGCTGGAGCGGAGCTACTTCTTGGCGGATCCGGCGTTCTTGCCCTTGCCGAACCGGGCCTCGAAGCGGGCCACACGGCCTCCGGTGTCGAGGATCTTCTGCTTGCCGGTGTAGAAGGGGTGGCACGCGGAGCACATGTCGGCGCGGATGACGCCGCCGTTCACGGTGCTACGGGTGGTGAAGGAGTTGCCACAGGTGCAGCTGACCTGGGTCTCGACGTACTCCGGGTGGATGTCGCGCTTCAAGGGTGTCTCCTAGATCGGGAGGGCGCCGGGTCGGTGGACGGGTTGTCCTTCCGTGAACCGGGGCCGACGGTCCAGTCTGCCATCACTGGCCGTACCTCCCAAAACCGGGGGCGGGCGCCATGTATTCCCGGACAGCCGCGTTTCCCGGACAGCCCGAGTTTCCCGGGCAGCCGCGCCGTTCCACCTGGGCGGCCGGTCCGGACCGGCTAACGGACCACGCCGCCGATGTCCGTCTGCTCGCCCGCGGAGCCCTTCGTCGCCGACTTCGGTATCGCCTTGTCCCGCTCCAGCGCGGCCCACATCTTGTCGGCCTTGGACTTCATCGGCACGACCCGGTTCGGATCGGCCGGGTCGTAGTTCACCGGCATCGTCGACATCTGGATGTCGTCGGACTTGATGCCCTTCAGCAGCTTGGCCATGCCCGCCAGATCGTCGACGGAATCCAGCTCGGAGTCGGTGGTGACGGCTGAGGTGGCGGTGTCGGCGAGCTTGTAGAGCTTCGTGGGGCTGCTGAAGACCCCGATCTTCTCGATCTGGTCCCGCAGCGCCTTGACGAACGCCTGCTGCAGCTGGATACGGCCCAGGTCGCTGCCGTCGCCGACGGCGTGCCGGGTACGGACGAGGCCGAGCGACTGCTCACCGCTGAGCTTGTGGGTGCCGGTGGACAGGTCGAGATTGCTCCTCCGGTCCTTGATCGGCTTCTTGGTGGTGATCTCGACTCCGCCGAGGTTGTCGATCAGCTTCTTGAAGCCGGAGAAGTCGACCTCGACGTAGTGGTCCATCCGTACGCCCGACATGGACTCGACTGTCTTGACGGCACAGGCCGGGCCGCCGGCCTCGTAGGCGGAATTGAACATCGCCCGCTGGGCGGGAGTCGTGCCGCCGCCGTCGTCCCTGGCGCAGCTGGGGCGCTCGACGACGGTGTCGCGGGGTATCGAGACCACGCTCGCCTTGTCGTGCTTCTTGTTGACGTGCACGACCATCGCGGTGTCGGAACGGGCACCGCTCTGGGTCTTGCCGTACTTGGCGTTGGCGCCGGAGCGGGTGTCGGAGCCCAGCACGAGGATGTCCATCGACCCGTTGGGGGTGTTGTCCGGGCGGTGCTTGCCGAGCTTGGCGTCGATGTTCACGCCGGAGATGTTGTCGTTCAGCTTGAAGTAGGCGAAGCCGAGGCCGGAGCCCCCGAGCAGGACCGCCGCCGCGGCGCTCCAGGCGGCGGCCCGCAGGATCCGCCGCCGCCGGCTGGGCGACCTGCGGCGGCGGCCGGTCGGGCACACGCCGCCCCGGGAGCGTCCCGTGGCCGGTGCCTGCCCGTCCGTGCTCTCGTCCGCCATCGCTGCTTCCCCACTCCTGCCGTGCGGCTGTGTCGTCGTGCGAAGGGTCTGCGCGTCGCCGTCCGTGTGCGTCGGGGGGACTGCTGCCTGAACGGGCGCCTTGCGGAAGGGTTGCACACGGTGTGACCGTGCCGCCCCGGTACATCAGTGCGGCACTGTTTTGGGCCGAATAGGCCCATTGCCCCCTTCACCTGGGACGACACGTCCACCCGTGGGGGTTCGGGCGGGCTGCGGCCCGCCCGGGCCTGTGGCCAAGCTCTCAGCCCTGCTCACACACGGCGAGGGCCGTCCCACCGCAAGTGGTGGGACGGCCCTCGCCGCGTGTAGCGCTTGCCGGGTGTCAGTCGCCCGGGTTCGGGGTGTTCTTCTGGATCTGGAGCAGGAACTCCGCGTTGGACTTCGTCTGCTTCATCTTGTCCAGCAGCAGCTCGATGGCCTGCTGCTGGTCCAGGGCGTGCAGCACCCGGCGGAGCTTCCAGACGATCTGCAGCTCGTCCTTGGGCATCAGGATCTCTTCCTTACGGGTGCCCGACGCGTCCACGTCCACCGCGGGGAAGATCCGCTTCTCGGAGAGCTTGCGGTCCAGCTTGAGCTCCATGTTGCCGGTGCCCTTGAACTCCTCGAAGATCACCTCGTCCATGCGCGAGCCGGTCTCCACCAGCGCCGCGGCCAGGATCGTGAGTGAGCCGCCGTCCTCGATGTTGCGCGCCGCGCCGAAGAACTTCTTCGGCGGGTAGAGCGCGGTGGAGTCCACACCGCCGGAGAGGATCCGGCCCGACGCGGGAGCCGCCAGGTTGTAGGCGCGCCCCAGCCGGGTGATGTTGTCCAGCAGCACCACGACGTCGTGACCCAGCTCCACCAGCCGCTTGGCCCGCTCGATGGCCAGCTCCGCGATCGTGGTGTGGTCCTCGGCGGGACGGTCGAAGGTCGAGGAGATCACCTCGCCCTTGACCGACCGCTGCATGTCGGTCACTTCTTCGGGCCGCTCGTCCACCAGCACCACCATCAGGTGGCACTCCGGGTTGTTGACCGTGATCGAGTTGGCGATCGACTGGACCACCATCGTCTTGCCGGCCTTCGGCGGCGCGACGATCAGCCCGCGCTGGCCCTTGCCGATCGGCGAGACCAGGTCGATGATCCGCGAGGTCAGCTGGTTCGGCTCGGTCTCCAGCCGCAGCCGGTCCTGCGGGTACAGCGGCGTCAGCTTGTTGAACTCCGCCCGGGCCTTGCCGCCTTCGGGCGAGGTCCCGTTGACCGAGTCCAGCCGCACCAGCGCGTTGAACTTCTCCCGCCGCTCCCCCTCGCGCGGCTGCCGCACCGCACCGGTGACGTGGTCGCCCTTGCGCAGGCCGTTCTTGCGCACCTGCGCCAGCGACACGTACACGTCGTTCGGCCCCGGCAGGTAACCCGAAGTGCGCACGAAGGCGTAATTGTCCAGGATGTCGAGGATTCCGGCCACCGGAATCAGCACGTCGTCCTCGGCGACCTGCGGCTCGAACTCCTCGCGGCCACCGCGACGCCCCCGGCGGTCGCGGTAGCGGCCCCGGCGGCCGCGCCGGCCGCCCTCGAAGTCGTCGTCGTCGTCGCGGCGACCGCCGCCGCGCTGACCCTGGCCCTGGCCCTGGCCACCGCCCTGGCCCTGACCCTGCTGGCCACCGCCCTGACCCGGGCCGCCGCCCTGACCGCCGCCTTGGCCGCCGCCCTGACCCTGGCCGTCGCCCTTGCCGCCGCCCTGACCCTGGCCGTCGCCCTTGCCGCCGCCCTGGCTCTGAC
>NZ_JBOHCV010000470.1:0-16227 GCF_050698815.1 Streptomyces sp. | reverse complement strand
CCCTGAACCCTGCGACGTTGGCGCGCACCCAGCCGGGACGGTCGACGACGAGGACGGGGGTGTCCGAATCCACGGGCCGTTCGGGCTGCATGCGCGTGAACCCGCGGACGTGTTCCTCGGACGCCTTGGCGTGGCGCCGCAGCTCGGCCACCACGGCTCGCGCGTCCTCGCGGGTCACTTCGGGGCCCGGCCGTACGAGCCGGGTCGCGGTCGAGACCGCGAGATTCCAGTCGACCATCTCCACACCACCGAGGCTCGTCATGACTTCACGGTACGTGGCGTTACGGCAGGGCGGGAGGCTGCGCCGCGTCAGCCGGACGAAGGCGAGTCGCGGCAGCCGCAGTTGGCGAGGGCCGCGGCCAGCCGGTCCAGGGAGTTCTGCGCCGCGGTCCGGTCGGTGGTGCCGGTTGTCACGAAGGCGAAGACCAGCAGGCGTCCGTCCGCGTCCACGACGGTGCCGGCGAGCGCGTTGACGCCGGTCAGGGTTCCCGTCTTGGCCCGTACCAGGCCGGCGCCCGGCTCCCCCTTGTCGCCGCCGTAGCGGCTGCCCAGGGTGCCGCTGAAGTGGGCGACCGGCAGGCCCGTCAGCACCGGCCGCAGCTCGGGACGGCCCGGGTCGGCGGCCCGCACCAGCAGCTGGGTGAGCAGCGCCGTGGTGACCTTGTCGTCGCGGCTGAGTCCGCTGCCGTCCGCGAAGTGCGCCCCGGCCAACGGCAGACCCAGCTTGCCGAGCCGGTGCTTCACGGCCTTCCCGGCTCCCTTGAAGCTCGCGGGATCGCCGGCGGCGAGGGCGGTCTGGCGGGCCAGGGCCTCGGCGATGTCGTTGTCGCTGTGGGTCAGCATGCGTTCGACGAGCGCGGAGACCGGCGCGGACCGGTGCACGGCCAGCTCCTTCGCCTTCCCGGCCGCCCTTTCCTTCCCGGGCTTGCCCTTGACGTCGATGCCGTGCTTCTCCAGCGCCTTGCCGAAGTCGGCTGCGGCGTCGCCCGCCGGGTCGGTGGCGCGGGGGGCGGGACCGTGCGCGGGACCGTCCCCGCCGTCGCCCTCGCCGTCGCCGCCGCCGAGCCGGGCCTCGTCGACCATGAGGGGGCTCACCGGGGCGAGGTTGTCGCTCGCGCCCCCGGGGTGCCGCACGGGGCCGCTGTAGCGGGAGGTGTCGTAGCCGAGGAAGACCTTGCCGGTGTGGCGTGCGCGCAGCGTACGGGCCGTCTTCCCGGCGAGGCCGTCCAGATCGTCCGCGCTGAGGGTGGGGTCGCCGCCGCCGACGAGGACGACCTCGCCGTCCCCGTCGCCGCGGACGGCGCGCGTCTCGATGCGGTGGTCCGCGCCACGCGCCGACAGCGCCGCGACAGCCGTGGCGAGCTTGACGGTCGAGGCGGGGGTGGCCGGTGTGCGCGGCTTGACGGCGTAGAGCTGCTTGCCGGTGGCGGCGTCCACGACGGAGGCGGTACGCACGGGCCCGAAGGACCCGTCCTTGAACAGCGGTTCCAGCGTGTCGGCGAGTCCGGAGGCGCTGGGCGGCGGCACACCGGCGGCGCCGGGACCGTGCGAGGGCCTTGCCTCGGAGTTGAGCCCGGCCAGCACCTCCGACGCCACGCGCGCACCGCCGCGGCCCCGTCCGGCGCCGGTGTGGTGAGTGCCACTGCCCCGGTCCCGGTCCTGGGCGGCGGCCCGGGACCGCTCGGCCGTACGCTGGCCCGAGTCCCACGGTCCGGTCGCGGCCACCGCCGTTACCGCGACCACCAGTCCGAGTGCGGCGGACCCCGCCGTCACCCGCGCGGTCTGCCGCTGCTGCGGCGTCGCGGTTCGCCAGTGCTGCCGGATCCGCTGCTCGTACCGCCGGGCACCCGCCCGGATCTTCCGGTACGCCCGGATCGCGGTGTCACGCACCTCTGCGGCGGTGTCACGCACCTCGATCAGCCCCTTTCGCGCGGGTGTACGTGCGTGGGGGACACTTAATCACCGGATACATGTGTTGATCATGGAGGAGCCTCCCTTGGAGTTCGACGTCGTCATCGAGATCCCGAAGGGTTCGCGGAACAAGTACGAGGTGGACCACGAGACCGGCCGCATCCGGCTGGACCGCCACCTCTTCACCTCGACCGTGTACCCCGCCGACTACGGCTTCGTCGACAACACCCTGGGTGAGGACGGCGACCCGCTGGACGCGCTCGTGCTGCTCGACGAGCCGACCTTCCCCGGCTGCATCATCAAGTCCCGGGCCATCGGCATGTTCCGCATGACGGACGAGGCGGGCGGCGACGACAAGCTGCTGTGCGTACCCGCGTCCGATCCGCGGATGGAGCACCTGCGGGACATCCACCACGTGAGCGAGTTCGACCGGCTGGAGATCCAGCACTTCTTCGAGGTCTACAAGGACCTGGAGCCCGGCAAGTCCGTCGAGGGCGCGAACTGGGTCGGCCGCACCGAGGCGGAGGCCGAGGTCGAAGCGTCGGTCAAGCGCCTGGAGGCTCACGGCTCCCACTGAAGCACCGAACCGGCGGAGCGGCGACACCGGCCGGGCACAGGGGTGCGCCGCACGGCGCACCCCTGTGCGGCCCGCGTCAGAAGCCCCGGGTGCGCTTGGCCGCACGGCGGCCCGGCAGGGGGGTCTCCACACCGGGGCTCTTGATGAAGAGGCGGGCGAGTTCACCCCCGAGGTTGACGCCGATGGCGATGGCCAGGGCGAGGGCGACGGCCCGGGCGATGCTCTGGATGCCCTCGACCATCTGTCCCTGGGCGATGTTGAGCAGGCCGAAGTAGGTCGCGCTGCCGGGCAGCAGCGGTCCGATCGCCGCGGTGATGAAGGGCAGTGAGGACGCGAACTGGTAGCGGGACATCAACTGCCCGAAGAGGCCGACCAGTCCGGCCGCGGCGACCGTGGCGGGTACGGAGTTGATGCCGCCGAAGTCGTGGAGCGTGCCGTACACCAGCCAGGCCACACCTCCGTTGAGGGTGGCGAGCAGGACGGTGTGACGTTCCTGCTGGAGCAGTACGCAGAAGGCCAGCGCCAGCAGCATCGCGGCCATCAGCTGGATCGGCGGCCGGATCTCCCCTTGCAGCCCCTCCGGGCTGAGTTCCGCCTTGAGCTTGGAACCGATGTAGAGCACCACCAGGACGCCACCCACGATGCCGACGATCAGGTAGATGACCTCCAGCAGCCGGGCCGCCGCGGTGATGTAGAAACCGGTCAACCCGTCGTGCACCGCGGCGACCAGCGCCCGCCCGGGAATCAGCGCGAAGAGCCCGCCCGTGATGACCGCCGCCGCCTGAAGCTCCGACTGGTTGTAGGGGTCCACCAGTGCCACGCCGACACCCATCGCGGCGGGCGGCATCGCCGCGGCCGTGAACTGGTAGAACTCCGGCAGTCCGCGCCCCGCGCACAGCCACGCCAGCCGGTCGCCGAGCATCGCGCCGACCGCCGCCAGCACGAAGACCAGTCCGTCGCCGCCGACCAGCAGCGACGCCGCACCCGACAGCAGACCGCTGGCGACCGTCAGCGCGCCCTTGGAGAACGGGTGCCGGTTGCGCCGCATCTCGGCGAGCCGGCGGTAGGCCTCCTCCAGCGTGACCTCGCCCTTGGTGATGTCGTCGACGAGCCGGAAGACGGCCGCGAGCCGCGTGTAGTCGGTGCCCCTGCGGCGTACGGTGCGACCGACCGTCACCGGATCGTCGACCAGCGAGGGCTGGTGCGTGATGGAGATCAGGGTGAAGGTGACGGTGGGCTCACAGCGGTCGAGCCCGTACGCGTGCGCCACTCCGAACATCGCCGCCTCGACGTCCTCGGCCCCCTCCCCGCCCGCGAGCAGCAGTTCGCCGATGCGGAGGGTGAGGTCGAGTACGCGCGGGACCGCCGGGCCCGTTTCCGTCTCCTCGCTGCGGCTGAGCCGTTCCGGTGCGGGGCGCTCGGCGAGCGGCATCCGGATCATGGTCCGCATCCGGTCCTGCCAGGGTGCGCCCGGCTTGACCAGCGAGACCTTCGGGATGCCCTCGGGCGGGGTGAAGGCGCTGCCGAACTCCAGCGGCGGCGACGTCAGGAAGCCCTCGGGAAGGGAGAACTCCGAGGTCGGGTGCTCGTCCTCCGGGACCGGAGGCAACGGCATTCCCAGCGGTGGCGTGAACGCGCTGTGCGTCTCTTCCGAGGGCCCTCCGGCGTCCTCCGGACTCTCCCCGTCCGCCGCCGACCGGCTGTTCCGCTTCGGCTCCCCGACCACTTTCCGCCCGCTCCCTGGCACTCGCGCCACAGCATTCGCCCTGATCTTCGCAGCATAAGGTCGCTGCTCTCCGGGCGCTCCGGCCAGGGGTGCCGGTGCTGGTGCGCGCCGTAGTGGTAAGGGGCTCGCGCTTTGGCGCGAGCCCCTTACGACCTGCTGGCCGGCCCCAGGAACCGCCGCCTTGATGAGCTACTTCTCCGATGAACTGCCCGATTTCTCCGCGTAGGGGTTCTTCATGCCGGGCGGCAGCACGGTCGGGTGCCGCTCGCCCTCGCCCGCCATCACGTACGCGCCGTCCTCCAGGCGTTCCACCAGCCCGCGCGTCCACCGCGCGCCGCTCTCCGAGTTGTACACCCAGAGCTTCATGATCTCGCCGATGTGGCCCCACTCCTCGGGCGTGCTCTCGGCCGGCGTCCAGTGCTCCGTCACCTCGGCCCGCCACGCGTCCAGCGCGGCGATCCGCTCCTTGAGCAGTGCGACGGCCTCGTCCCGCGGCAGGTCGACGAGGAAGCCGATGCCGGAGGTCAGCATGTCCGGCTTCTCGTCGATCGCGGTGAGCGCGTGCCGCAGCAGTCTGAAGAACTCGGCCTCGCCGGCGTCCGTCAGCTCGTACTCCGTACGCGGCGGCCCTCCGGCGGTGCTGGGCGCCGTGTCGTACGGGCGCAGCAGATCCTGCTTCGCCAGTTGCTTGAGCGCGTGGTAGATCGATCCCGGCTTGGCGTTGGACCACTCATGGGCGCCCCAGAACTCCAGGTCGTTGCGCACCATGTAGCCGTGTGCCCGCCCGTGCAGACGCACCGCGCCCAGCACCAGCAGCCGGATCGCCGACATCGTCCCTCGCTTCCGCTCCGCCGCCCCCGTCTGGCCTTCCGTCAGCCTAGACGGGCGTGGGGGCGGCTCGTGGCGGCGGCCGGCGGGGCGCTACCGCTGGGCGTCCGGTCCGAAGGCCGACCAGTCCGGCTCCGGCATCGCGCCGGTCTCGAAGACGAGATCGAAGGCGCCCTTGCCGTCGATGCTCTCCCGGATGATGTCGGCGTGTCCCGCGTGCCGCGCGACCTCCTCGATCAGGTGCAGCAGCGCCCAGCGCCAGGAGCGCTTGCCCCCCTCGTCCCAGGGGACCTTGGGCGCGTCGAAGGTCTCGTCGAGCGAGCCCAGCGCCCGTACGGCCGCCTCGGTCTCCCGCGCCACCTGGGCGTACAGATCGAGCAGCGACTCCACGGTCTCGCCCTCACCGGGGTGGAAGCCGTCCTCCCACCCCTTCATGGCCTCCGTGAAGTCGAACTTCCCGTCCCGCCCCTGGAGGGTGCGCAGCCAGCCGCGCTCCCCCGTCGCCACATGTTTGAGCAGGCCGGCGAGGGAGAGCGCACTGGCCGAGGGCACGCTGCGTGCCTGCTCCTCGGTCAGCCCGTGCAGCGCACGGCGGATGCCGCCGCGCTGGGCCTCCAGGTACGCCAGGAGCGCGCCACGCTCGTCACCAGGAGCCTCGGACTTCACCACTACCGGCATGGCCGTCACCTTCCGCCAGGAGCCGCCAATCCGGCGCCTCTCGATGACCACCACGCTATGAGGCCTTGCGGTCAGCCGCTGTCCTCGAGCCGAGTCGCCTGGAACGAGGCGACTAGAAGGGGAAGCCGCTGCGTTCGTACTGGACGGAGATCCACTTGGTGCTGGTGAAGGCCTCCACCATCTGCTCGCCGTTCAGCCGCCCCACCCCCGAGTTCTTCTGGCCGCCGAAGGGCACGATCGGCTCGTCGGCGACCGTGGAGTCGTTGACGTGGATCATGCCCGCGTCGATCCGGTGGGCGACTCGGATGCCACGGTCGATGTCGCCGGTGTGCACGGCACCGCTCAGTCCGTACGGGGTGTCGTTGGCGACCCGCACGGCTTCCTCCTCGCCGTCCACCGGGATGATCAGGGCGACGGGGCCGAATATCTCCTCGCGGAGCGCGGGCGACTCGGGAGGCAGGTCGGTCAGGACGCTGGGCGAGACGACGTTGCCGTCAGCCGAGCCCCGTACGAGCGCGGTGGCGCCGCCCGCGACGGTCTGCTCGACCATGAGGGTCACGTTGTCGGCCTGCGCCGAGTTGATGAGCGGGCCGATGTGAGTGCCCGGGTCCTCCGGGTCGCCCACCTTCAGCGTCTTGACCTTGGCGACGAACTTCTCGGTGAACGCGTCGGCGACCGCGCGGTCCACGATGATGCGGTTGGCCGCCATGCAGACTTGGCCCTGGTGCACGAAGCGGCTGAAGACCGCCGCGTCGACGGCGTAGTCGACATCGGCGTCGTCCAGCACGATCAGGGCGCTGTTGCCGCCCAGTTCCAGCACGGCACGCTTGAAGTGCGAGGCGGCCACGGTCGCGACGTGGCGGCCGACCCGGTCCGAACCGGTGAAGGAGATGACCTTCGGCACCGGGTGGTCGATCAGCGCGTCGCCGATCTCGGCGATGTCGGTGATCACGACGTTCAGCAGCCCGGCCGGCAGGCCCGCGTCCTCAAGCACCTTGGCGACCAGACCGCCGCCGCACACAGGGGTGTTCTGGTGGGGCTTGAGCACGACCGCGTTACCGAGGGCGAGTGCGGGCGCCACCGACTTCAGCGAGAGCAGGAAGGGGAAGTTGAAGGGAGAGATCACCCCGACGACCCCCACCGGCACGCGGTAGACGCGGTTCTCCTTGCCGTCGACGGGCGAGGGCACGATCCGGCCTTCGGGGCGCAGGGCCAGCTGGATCGCCTCGCGCAGGAACTCCTTGGCCAGGTGCAGTTCGAAGGCGGCCTTCAGCCGCGTACCACCGAGCTCGGCGATGATCGCCTCGGTGATCTCCCGCTCGTGCTCCTCGATGATGCGTATCGCACGTTCGAAGACCAGCCGGCGGGTGTACGGGTTCGACTTCGCCCAGTCGCGCTGGTGCCGTTCGGCGGCCCGGTAGGCCTGGTCGACCTCGGCGGTCGTGGCCACCGTGATCGAGGCGAGCTTGTCGCCGCTGAAGGGGTTGAAGTCGATGATGTCCCAGGAGCCACTGCCCTGGCGCCATTCACCGTCGATGTACTGCAGCGCCAGGTCCGTGAAGTAGGACATGCCAATCCTTCGTGGGGGTCGAACGAGCAGAGCTCCTTACTGATGGCACGTCATCCTACGTGGCCGTCAGACAAGTTGGCGGATAGTGCGAAGATGTTCACGGCTTCGTGAAGGATCGAGACTGTTCTTCACCAGTCGCTCCAACACCAGGTCGTAGTGGGCGACTTCGTCCTTCTTGTCCAGATACAGCGCGCTGGTCAGCTGCTCCAGATAGACCACGTCGTTCAGGTCGGACTCGGGGAACCGCAGCAGCGTGAAGGCACCGCTCTCGGCGGGGTGCCCGCCCAGATCGAACGGCACGATCTGAACAGTGACGTTGGGCAGCTCCGAGACCTCCGCGAGGTGTCGCAGCTGGGCGTCCATGATGGCGTGACTGCCGAACGGGCGGCGCAGCGCCGCCTCGTCCAGGACACACAGGAACCGCGGCGCCTGCTCGCCCAGCAGCAGCTTCTGACGCTCCAGCCGCAACGCGACCCGGCGCTCGACCTCTTCCTCCGCGAGGGGCGTGCGGTGGCCCGCTGTGACCACCGCGTGGGCGTAGTCCTCGGTCTGCAGCAGACCGTGCACGAACTGCACCTCATAGGTGTTGATGTGCGAGGCGGCGCCCTCCAGACCGACGTAGGTCTGGAACCACCCCGGCAGCACATCGCTGTAGCTGTGCCACCAGCCGGCGATGCTCGAATCCCTCGCCAGCCCGAGCAGCGGTTCACGCTCGGACTCGTCGGTCACTCCGTACAGCGTGAGCAGGTCCGCCACATCGCGCCCCTTGAAGCTGACCCGGCCCAGTTCCATCCTGCTGATCTTGGACTCGGACGCCCGGATCGAGTAGCCCGCGGCTTCGCGGGTCACGCCGCGGGCCTCGCGGAGCCGCCGCAGCTGGGATCCGAGCAGGATGCGCCGCACCATCGACCCGCTTGAGCTGGTTTTTCCGTTCGTGCCGCCACTCGTGCTCGTTGCCGGTTTTGTCGTCATTTCCAGAAACCCTTCGCCCCTGCACTGAGGGAAGTGTGCCACTAATGCGCTCCGTTGCGTGCCCGGGTGATTACACACGATCGAAAGTCACTCGTGCACGTGCATCTGCCCTTGCATCTGCTGTGCGCATTGGCAACCATGGGGATCGCACAAGTGCACTCGGTGCCAGCGCAGTTGCGGCACTCCGGGCACGGCCGACAAGGATCAGCGAGAACCATTCGGGACAGCAAGCCGACCGGATCCACACAGGATCAACACTGCCGCGAACGCCAGGAGTGGCTCGTCATGGGGACCGAAGGATCGACCGTGCTGGAGCCCTTGTGGCGGGGGCTTCCGCATCTCGACCAGTCGACCGTCTCCGGTTCCGCCACCTGCGCGCTGCCGCCGCGCTTCGATTCAGTAAAGGGCGCACGGGACTTCACCCGCGAGACACTGCAACGCTGGCGGCTGGACGCGGAGTTCGACGGCGTCGGCTTGGTCGTCTCCGAACTGGTCACCAACGCGCTGCGGCACGGACTCACTTCACCGGGGCCGATGACAGGCCCGGCGCCGGGTCCCGCGCTCGAACTGACCTCTCCGGTGCGGCTGGACCTGATCCGCTGGGCGGCGCGGCTGGTGTGTGCCGTACGCGATCCGAGCGGCACCCCGCCGAAGGCGGCCACTCCCCGCGAGTGCGGGGAGTACGTCGACTTCACCTCCGAGTCGGGCCGCGGCCTGTGTCTAGTGGAATCCTTCAGCGACGGCTGGGGCTGGCACCCGTTGACGGGCATGGCGCGCGGCAAGGTCGTCTGGGCACTGTTCCGGATCGACCCCGCGTGACGGCCTGGTGCGCACCGTCCGGCCCCGCCCGTGGCGGCGCTGCCGGCCGCGCCGATGTCACAGCATGCTCAACCTCTGCCGCGCTGCGGGCGTCTGACGGAAAGGTCAGTCCCGCCCGAGGTGGTCGAACTCGCCGTCTTTGACGCCGAGCAGCATGGCTTCGATCTCGGCGGGTGTGTAGACGAGAGCGGGACCGTCGGGGAAGCGTGAGTTCCGTACGGCGACATCGCCGCAGGGAAGCCGGGCGAACTCCACGCAGGTGCCCTGCGAGTTGCTGTGCCGGCTCTTCTGCCACGCGACCCCGTGCAGGTCCCTGGCGGCCATGCCGTTGTGGGCGTGAGGCAATTGGATCTCCCGGGCTGGTCATGTCCGGTTGGTCGCACGGTGCGGAATCCGTGCGGAGTGCGGACACCGTTATCCGTCAACTGCCCCGGAGCATAGCCCTGTTCCCGTGCCAATGCATGTGCCGATGCACGTGCACGACACCCTGTCGTGATCCCATCACAGCCGGTCAAACCGGGTTGCGGAGCGATGATGAGCCGCTACACCGGGTCCCGCACGACCCCGGACCAGGCAGCCGCGCCTTGACTTGAAGTTTGCTTCAACTCTTATGTTCCGTTCACACACCCGTCACCGGCACCGCACCCGCAGGAGCGACCATGAGCATGGAGATGACCGCGTGGAACGCGCTCTACAACGCGCACCACGCACCACAGGATCAGCGCCCCTTCTCCCGGGCCGCCCTGACCCGCATCCTCCGCTTCGCCCACCGCCACCACCGCGCGCTGGTGGCCTTCCTCGTCTTCAGCGGCGCGCTCGCCCTCCTCACCGTCGCCACCCCCCTCCTCGCCGGCCGGGTGGTGAACGCCATCGTCGACCACGCGACGCCGCGCACCGTCATGATGCTCGCCCTGCTGATCGCACTCATCGCCGTCGCCGAGGCCACCGCCGGGCTGCTCACCCGCCGGCTGTCGGCCAGGATCGGCGAGGGCCTGATCCTCGATCTGCGGACGGCCGTCTACGACCACGTGCAGCGCATGCCCGTCGCCTTCTTCACCCGCACCCGCACCGGCGCGCTGGTCAGCCGTCTCAACAACGACGTGATCGGCGCCCAGCGCGCCTTCAGCAACACCCTCTCCCAGGTCGTCAGCAACCTGGTCACCCTGCTGCTGACGCTGGCCGTGATGCTCCGGCTGTCGTGGCAGATCACGCTCCTGGCGCTCGTACTGCTGCCGCTGTTCGTCCTGCCCGCCCGCCGGATGGGCGCCCGGCTAGCCAGGCTGGAGCGCGAGCGCGCCAACCACAACGCCGCGATGAGCACCCAGATGACCGAGCGCTTCTCCGCGCCCGGCGCCACGCTCGTCAAGCTCTTCGGACGGCCGGACGAGGAGTCAGCCGAGTTCGCCGGCCGGGCCCGCCGGGTGCGGGACATCGGCATCCGTACCGCCATGGTCCAGCACCTCTTCATCACCGCGCTCACGCTCGTCTCCGCGCTCGCCCTCGCGCTCGTCTACGGGCTCGGCGGCTGGTACGCGCTGCGCGGCACGCTCGACTCGGGCACCGTCGTCTCCCTCGCCCTGCTGCTGACCCGCCTCTACGCGCCGCTCACCGCCCTCGCCAGTGCCCGGGTCGAGGTGATGAGCGCGCTGGTCAGCTTCCAGCGGGTCTTCGAGGTGCTCGACCTCCAGCCGCTGATCACCGACAAGCCCGGCGCGGCGGCGGTGCCCGAGGGGCCGGTCTCCGTCGAGTTCGACGACGTCCGCTTCGGCTATCCGGCCGCCGACAAGGTCTCCCTGGCCTCACTGGAGGAGGTCGCCACCCTCGACGCGCGCGGCGGCGAGGAGGTCCTGCACGGCATCTCCTTCCGCGCGGAGCCCGGACAACTGGTCGCCCTGGTGGGCTCCTCGGGTGCGGGCAAGTCGACCATCGCCTCGCTGGCGCCGCGCCTCTACGACGTGGACGGCGGCGCCGTACGCATCGGCGGCACGGACGTACGCGAGCTGACCGCCGCATCCCTGCGGCGCACCCTCGGCATGGTCACCCAGGACGGCCACCTCTTCCACGACACCGTCCGCGCCAACCTGCTGCTGCCGCGTCCCGGCGCCGCCGAGGAGGAGCTGTGGGACGCGCTGCGCCGGGCCCGCCTGGACGGCCTGATCGCCTCGCTGCCCGACGGACTGGACACGGTCGTCGGCGAGCGCGGCTACCGCCTGTCGGGCGGGGAGCGGCAGCGGCTGACCATCGCCCGGCTGCTGCTGGCACAGCCCCGGGTCGTCATCCTGGACGAGGCCACCGCCCATCTGGACTCGACGTCGGAGGCGGCCGTGCAGGAGGCGCTGGGCGAGGCGCTGGCGGGCCGCACATCCGTGGTGATCGCGCACCGGCTGTCGACCGTACGGGCGGCGGATCTCATCCTCGTACTGGAGGACGGGCGCATCGTGGAGCGCGGTACCCACACGGAACTGCTGGCGCTGGGCGGACGCTACGAGCAGCTGTACCGGACGCAGTTCAGCGAGCGGCCCCCGGTGAAGGCACCGACGCCGGTGGCGGTGGCGGCGGCACTGACGCCGACGCCCGTACCCACCCAGGAGGACGCAGCGGCGTCACCCGAGCAGACCCCTCCAGCGGGCGGCGGTGCGGGGCTGCGGGCACGCTGAGGACTGGCTCGACGCGCGCGCGGGTCACCCTCTCCCACGCACCGGTAAGGACGGGATGCACCGTGACCGACCCGCTTGAGCAACTGCGCCGCTGTTCCGTCGCCGTCGACGTCGGCTCCTCGCGGACCCGCGTCCATATCAAGCAGGCGGGTCTCGTCGTCGATGAACCATCCGTCGTGGCGGTGAACACCTTCTCCGGAGCCCTGATCGCGGTGGGCACCGCCGCGGACCGGATGGACGGCCGCACGCCCGGTCACATCCGGGTCATCCGCCCGGTCTGCAACGGCACCGTGATCGACATCGAGATGGCGCAGCGGATGCTGCGCGCGCTGGTCGGCTCGACTGTCCGGCGGGCGTGGCGGCGCAGGGGCGCGATGCAGCGCGCGGCGGTCACCATTCCGCACAACGCCGACCCGCTCGCGCGCCGCGCCGCGATCGAGACGCTGACCGGGGTGGGTGCCCGCCAGGTGGAACTGGTCGACACCCCCACGGCGGCCGGGGTCGGCTGCGGGCTGCCGGTCGAGCAGCCGGAGGCGACCATGATCCTGGTGTGCGGTGCCACCACCACCCAGATCGCGGTGCTGTCACTGGGCGCGATCGTCTCGGCCACGACGGTGCCGATGGGCGGCGACACCATCCATCACGCCGTCATCCAGCACTTGCGCAACCACCACGAGCTGATCCTGCCCAGCCAGGCCGTACGTCCGCTGCACCTGGCGCTGACGGGTGGCGCGGACGCACCGGAGACCACCGAGGTCTGGGGCCGCGACGTGGCGACGGGCATGGCCCGCACGGTGTGCATCAACCCCGACGACGTACGGGCGGCCATAGAGGCTCCCCTGATCGGCCTCTCCGACGCGATCCGCGGAGTGCTGCACAACTGCCCGCCCGACCTGGTCGCGGACCTCGCCGACCGCGGCATGGTGCTGGCGGGCGGCAGCGCGCTGCTGCCCGGGCTGGACACGCGTCTCCGGTCGGGTACGGGCATGCCGGTGCACATCGCGGAGCATCCCTCGCTGAGCGCGGTCAACGGCCTCGCGGCGATGGTGGAGGGCCAGATCAGACCGCTGGGTGCGGAGGTGCACTGAAGGGGCGGTGCGAGCGGCGGTGGGAGCGGCGGTGCGGGGCGTAGCGTCGGGAGCATGTGCAGAAACATCAAGACCCTGCGTCCGCCCTACGCGGAGAGCGTCACCGAGGACGACATGCGGGCGGCGGCCCTGCAGTACGTGCGGAAGGTGTCCGGATTCCGGCAGCCCGCCCGGCACAACGCCGAAGCCTTCGAACAGGCCGTCGACCGGGTCGCCGCCGCCACCGAGGACCTGCTGTCGTCGCTCGTCGTTCACCGTTGAACACAATCTGATAACCCTCTGGCATGGTGACCAGGAAGTCGGGTAGCTGCATCCCGATCTGAGCTGACCCAGGACGGAAAGGCCACAAGCGTGCCGGATAAACGGGTGGAACCGACGGAACCGAACAGAGAACCACCGGGAGGCGCCTCCGGCGGTCTGCGGGCGGTGTTGACCCCGCAGACCGACCGGGTGGTGTTCGGCGTCACGGCGCTGCTGACGCTCGCCTTCATCGTCTGGGGGGCGCTGGGGACGGACTCGCTGGAGAGCGTCTCGACGTCGATGCTGACCAGCACGATGAAGAACGGCGGCTGGGCCTTCGTGCTGGCCGCCTCGGGCTTCGTGGTCTTCTCCCTCTGGCTGGCGTTCAGCCGCTACGGGAAGATCACCCTCGGCAGGGAGGGTGAGGCGCCCGAGTTCAAGACGGTGTCCTGGGTCGCGATGATGTTCAGCGCGGGCATGGGCATCGGCCTGATGTTCTACGGCGTAAACGAGCCGCTCACCCACTTCGCCGACGTGCCGCCCGGCACAGGCGGGAACGGCGGACCCGCCGCGGAGCGGATGGAAACCGCGATGGCGACCACGCTCTTCCACTGGACGGTGTTCCCGTGGGCGATCTACGCGGTCGTCGGGCTCGCCATCGCCTACAGCTGCTTCCGGCGCGGACGCCGGCAGACGGTCAGCGCCGTCTTCACCCCGCTCATCGGTGAGCGGCACGCGAACGGCGGGGTCGGCCGGGTCATCGACATCCTGGCGATCTTCGCCACCCTCTTCGGTTCCGCCGCCTCGCTGGGCCTGGGCGCCCTGCAGATCGGCAGCGGTGTGAAGGAGGTCGGCTGGGCCTCGACCGTCGGCACGCCGATCCTGGTGCTCATCATCGCGGTGCTGACGGCCGCGTTCGTCGCCTCCGCCGTCTCCGGCGTCGCCAAGGGCATCCAGTGGCTCTCCAACATCAACATGGTGCTGGCGGCGCTGCTGGTGGTCTTCGTCTTCGTGGCGGGTCCGACCATTCTGATCCTCAACCTGCTGCCGACGTCCGTCGGTTCGTTCATCGGCGAGCTGCCGCAGATGGCCTCCCGTACGGACTCGACCGCCGGCAAGGACGTCGCCGCCTGGCTGTCGGGCTGGACGGTCTTCTACTGGGCCTGGTGGATCTCCTGGACGCCCTTCGTCGGCATGTTCATCGCCCGGATCAGCCGGGGACGTACGATCCGGCAGTTCGTCGGCGGCGTCATCCTGGTGCCGAGCGTGGTCAGCCTGATCTGGTTCGCGGTCTTCGGCGGCACGGCCATCAGCCTGGAGCGTGGCGGCGCGAAGATCACGGACGAGTCCACGGCCGAGGGCCAGCTCTTCGCGGTGCTGCGGGAGTACCCGATCGCGAGCGTCACCAGCCTGATCGTGATGATGCTGGTCGGCATCTTCTTCGTCTCCGGCGCCGACGCGGCGTCCATCGTGATGGGCACGCTCTCCCAGAAGGGCACCCTGGAGCCGAGCCGGAACGTCGTCATCATCTGGGGTGTGCTGACCGGTGCGGTCGCCGCGATCATGCTGTTGATCGGCGGTGGTGGCGCACAGGCGCTCACGGGCCTGAAGAACCTGACGATTCTGGTCGCCGTGCCGTTCACCCTGGTGATGATCGGCCTGTGCGTGGCGCTCACGCGCGACCTGCGCCGGGACCGCCTCATCGTGACCGGGGAGCGTGGCGAAGAGGCCATCGAGTCGGCCGTCCTGGCCGGTCACGAACAGTACGGCGGCGACTACGAGATCCTGATCGGTCCCGTCGACGGTGACGGTCCCTCCGGCGGCGACAAGGCGGGCACCGTAAGCAAGGAGTGAGCCGGCCCCGTCGCGCGTTCATGACGCCCCGTCACAGCACAGGCTGTGGCGGGGCGTTGTACGTGAGGGGGGGCGGGGGCGCTGCCACGCGGACCGCGAACCGGCGGCATGAACACTACGACCACAACAATCATTAAGTTCTTTCCCGCACAGGGGGCGAAACCGCCGCTTCTCCTGTGCAGCATGTGGGCCGTCCGTGCATCGCTCCCCGTGCCGGATCTCACCCACGAAAGGCGGTGCCCCGCGTGCGCACGCGCACCATTCCCTCCCTGCTCGGGGCGGCGCTGCTCGTACTGATCGGCCCCCCGCTGATCACCACGGGCAGCGGCGCCGAGGCCGGGACGAACATCCCCGGGCTCCAACTCATGGTTCCCAACACCCCCGGCGGCGGCTACGACATCACCGCGCGAACCGCCGCCAAGGACGCCGAGGACGCCGGCCTCAACCACAACGTCGAGGTGTTCAACCTGCCCGGCGCGGGCGGCACCGTCGGCCTGAGCCGGCTCGTCAACGAGCGCGGCAACAGCAAGCTCGCCATGTCGATGGGCCTCGGCGTCGTCGGCGCCGTACGTACCAACCACTCCCCCTCCACACTCGCCGAGGCGACCCCGATCGCCCGGACGGTGGAGGAGCCGGACATCGTCGTGGTCTCGAAGGACTCCAAGTACAAGACCTTCGGCCAGCTGCTCGCCGACTGGAAGAAGAAGCCCCGCTCCATGCCCGTCGGCGGCGGCTCCTCGCCGGGCGGCCCCGACCACCTGGCGCCGATGCTGATGGCCAAGGACGCGGGCATCAAGCCCAAGTCCGTGAACTACGTGCCCTTCGACGGCGGCGGCGAACTCCTCGCCTCGGTGCTGGGCGGCAAGGTCGCCTTCGGGGTCTCCGGCATCGGTGAGTACCGCGACCAGATCAAGTCCGGCGAGCTGCGCCTGCTCGCCGTCACCGGCAAGAAGCGGATCAAGGGCTTCGACGCCCCGACCCTCAAGGAATCCGGCCTGGAGGTGGAGTTCACCAACTGGCGCGGGATCGTGGCCCCGCCCGGCCTGTCCGAGGCCGAGCGCACGAAGCTCATCCACTTCTTCGACGAGCTGCACCGCACACCGCAGTGGAAGAAGTCGCTGAAGCGGAACGGCTGGGACGACGCCTTCCTGACCGGTGAGAAGTACGGCCGATTCATGGACGCCCAGGACAAGCGCGTCCGGACAGTGCTCAAGGAGGTGGGACAGTGACCACCGAACCCGTCACCCCGGACCCGGCCCCGGACCAGGCGCCCGCCCCGGCGCCCGCCCCGGACCGGTCCACCGCCC
>NZ_JBOHCV010000469.1:0-4272 GCF_050698815.1 Streptomyces sp. | reverse complement strand
GGTAGTACGGGTGCTTGCCGGCGTAGGTCCAGCCGGCCATGCCCTTCTTCTTCGCCTTCGCGCAGACCTTGAGCATGTCGTCCCAGGTCTCCGGGTACTCCGCGTCGAGCTTGTCGAGCGCCTTCTGGGAGTACCAGACGCCGTACACCGTGTAGGCGTAGTACATGATCCACACCGGGTCGCCGTCGAACTGGCCCATCTCCACGACACCGGGGCGCAGTGTGTCGCGCACCTTCTTGTCCGGGTCGTCGATGGAGGGCGCGTCCAGCAGCTTGGTGAGGTCGGTGAGCTGCTTCTTGCCCACCAGGACGCCCATGTCCATCTGCTCGGCGCCGGAGTTGTCGATCAGGTCCGGCGGGGTGCCGCCGTTGAAGCGGGGCTGCAGTACGGACTGGATCTTCTGGGTGGACTTCAGGTCGGTCTTGGCCTTGGGGAACTTCTTCTCGTAGACGGCCTGCGCGTCCTTGGCGTACTTCGTGCCGAAGCCGCCGTCGAAGATGTAGACCTCCAGCGCGGCGCTCTTGTTCACGCCGAGCGGGTTCTCCGCGCTCTTCTCGCCCTTGGCGACCTTCTTGTCGTCTCCGCTGCCACTGGCGCAGGAGGTGAGAGCTCCGACAGCGGGGACGGCTATCAGTCCGGCCACGGCTGCCTGCTTGATCAGATCACGACGGTTGACGTGGGTAGATCCCATGCTCAAGTCCTCGCCTTCTCCAGGACTCAGGCGGTGTACCGGTCTCCCGTCGATCGCCGGCGGCGAAGGGCCCGACACCGCGGGTCAGTTGAAGCTGGGGTGATGCTGGTCCTGCTACCGCCGGGGGCGCCGCGCACGCGCGCCGCTCGAGGTCTCGACAGGTATAGTCCACTTGCCGTGGCAGGGGCAAGATCGTGCGCAATCCGGCCTTCAGTCTTTCCCGAGTTGAGACCTCGCGGAGATGCGCGGCCCCCTCCCCGGACACTCCCCTCAGCGGCGCCCGGACACACGAAAGCGCCGCACCCCGCGAGTGCAGGATGCGGCGCCACGTTGACGGCGTAAAGGTCTCACGCCGGTCTTTGTTCTGCGGGGTGCGGCCTACTTCCGCAGCAGCGAGCGGAGCACGTACTGCATGATGCCGCCGTTGCGGTAGTAGTCGGCCTCGCCCGGGGTGTCGATGCGGAGTGTGGCGTCGAACTCCACGCCGGTCTCCGTGCTGACCTTGACCGTCTCCGGGACGCCGCCGTCGTTGAGTGCGGTGATGCCGGCGAAGGAGAAGGTCTCCTCGCCGCTCAGCCCGAGCGAGGCGGCCGTCTGCCCGGCGGGGAACTGCAGCGGCAGCACGCCCATGCCGATGAGGTTGGAGCGGTGGATGCGCTCGTAGGACTCGGCGATGACCGCCTTGACCCCCAGCAGCGCGGTTCCCTTGGCCGCCCAGTCGCGGGACGATCCGGAGCCGTACTCCTTGCCGGCAAGGACGACCAGCGGGATGCCCTGGGACTGGTAGTTCTGCGAGGCGTCGTAGATGAAGGCGACCGGCGAGTCGGGCTGGGTGAAGTCGCGGGTGTAGCCACCCTCCGTACCTTCGGCGATCTCGTTGCGCAGCCGGATGTTGGCGAAAGTGCCGCGGATCATGACCTCGTGGTTGCCACGCCGGGAGCCGTAGCTGTTGAAGTCGCGGCGGGCGACGCTGTGCTCCGTGAGGTACTGGCCGGCGGGGGTGTCAGCCTTGATCGCACCGGCCGGGGAGATGTGGTCGGTGGTGACCGAGTCGCCCAGCTTGGCCAGTACGCGCGCCCCGGAGATGTCCTCGACCGGGGCGGGCTCGGTGCCCATCCCGTCGAAGTAGGGGGGCTTGCGCACGTACGTGGACTCCGGGTCCCACTCGAAGGTGTTGCCGGTCGGCACCGGCAGCGCCTGCCACTGCTCGTCGCCGGCGAAGACGTCGGCGTAGTCCTTGGTGAACATCTCCTGGCCGATGCAGGAGGCGACGACCTCCTCGACCTCCTGCTCGGAGGGCCACAGGTCGGCCAGGTGGACGGGGTTGCCGTCCTGGTCGGTGCCGAGCTGCTCGGTGGTGATGTCGACCTTCATCGAGCCGGCGATGGCGTAGGCGACGACCAGCGGCGGGGACGCGAGGTAGTTCATCTTCACGTCGGGGTTGATCCGGCCCTCGAAGTTCCGGTTGCCGGAGAGGACGGCGGCGACGGCGAGGTCGTTGTCGTTGACGGCCTGGGAGATCTCCTCCGGCAGCGGGCCGGAGTTGCCGATGCAGGTGGTGCAGCCGTAGCCGACGAGGTTGAAGCCGAGCTTGTCCAGGTACGGGGTGAGGCCCGCGCGGTCGTAGTAGTCCATGACGACCTGGGAGCCGGGGGCGAGGGTGGTCTTGACCCACGGCTTGCGGGTGAGGCCCTTCTCCACCGCCTTCTTGGCCACCAGCGCGGCGCCGACCATCACGTAGGGGTTGGAGGTGTTGGTGCAGGAGGTGATCGCGGCGACCGCGACGGCTCCGTGGTCGATCTCGTAGGACTTGCCGTCGGGGCCGGTGACCTGGACCGGGTTGCTGAGGCCGTCCGCCGCGGAGCCGATGGCGGTGTGGCTCGGCTTGCCGACACCGTTCTCGCTGTGCCCGTAGGCCGGGGCGTCGCTGGCCGGGAAGGACTCCGCGCTCGCCTCGTCGACCGGGGAGCCCGTGGTCTGCGGCTGCTCCTCCCGCGCGGAGACGTAGGCGGGCAGGTCGGCGAGGAACTGCTGCTTGGCGTCGGACAGCGCGATCCGGTCCTGCGGGCGCTTCGGCCCGGCGATGGACGGTACGACCGTGGACAGGTCCAGCTCGAGGTACTCGCTGTAGCGAGGCTCATGGGCGGCGTCGTGCCAGAGTCCCTGCTCCTTGGCGTACGCCTCGACGAGCGCCAGCTGGGCGTCGGCGCGGCCGGTCAGCCTGAGGTAGTTGATGGTCTCCTCGTCGATCGGGAAGATCGCGGCGGTGGAGCCGAACTCCGGCGACATGTTGCCGATGGTGGCGCGGTTCGCCAGCGGCACGGCGGCGACGCCCTCGCCGTAGAACTCGACGAACTTGCCGACCACGCCGTGCTTGCGCAGCATCTCGGTGATCGTCAGCACCAGGTCGGTGGCGGTGGTGCCGGTCGGCAGCGAGCCGGTCAGCTTGAAGCCGACCACCTGCGGGATCAGCATCGAGACGGGCTGGCCGAGCATGGCCGCCTCGGCCTCGATGCCGCCGACGCCCCAGCCGAGCACGCCGAGGCCGTTGACCATGGTGGTGTGCGAGTCGGTGCCGACCAGGGTGTCCGGGTAGGCCTGCCCGTTCCTGGTCATCACGACCCTGGCCAGGAACTCGAGGTTCACCTGGTGCACGATCCCGGTCGCGGGCGGGACGACCTTGAAGTTGACGAAGCCGCTCTGGCCCCAGCGCAGGAACGCGTAGCGCTCGCGGTTGCGCTCGAACTCGAGCTCCGAGTTGCGGCGGATGGCGAAGGGCGTCGCGAACTCGTCCACCTGGACGGAGTGGTCGATGACGAGCTCGGACGGCAGCAGCGGGTTGATCCTGGCCGCCTCGCCGCCGAGGTCCGCCATGGCGTTCCGCATCGCGGCGAGGTCGACAATCGCGGGCACGCCGGTGAAGTCCTGGTGCAGCACGCGCCCGGGCGTGAACGAGATCGCCTGCGAAGGCTCGGCCGCGGCCACCCAACCCGCCACCGCCTCCACGTCGTCCGCGGTGACCGTGACCCCGTTCTCGTTGCGCAGGACGTTCTCGAGCAGGATCCGCAGCGTGTACGGGAGCCGGAGCACGTCGAACCGCTCCTGCAGCGCGTCGAGGCGGAAGAGCTCGACCTCGCGCTCGCCGACCGCGAGGCGCGAACGGGCGCCGAAGCTGTCAGGGTTGGCCATGCCCCTCGATTCAAGCAGCTTCGAGCGCCCCAGCCGCTCCACGCCGCGCTCGACGAGCGTCTTCTCGCTCGGCGAGAAGTGCCGGACGACAGCATCTGCGTACGGCTTCCCGACGCGGCGGGCATACGTGCCGAAGCCCTCGTCGCGCACCGGGCTCAAGTCCTCGGTGTACGGATCGAGGAGGTGCTGGCGCCCGACCTTGCGGGCAGCGTTGAAGAACGCGAGGCCCATGCCGACAGACACCTCGAGCAGGCTCTTCTGCTCGCGGTCGGCCTCGTGCAAGAGCGCGGAGTACACGGCGGAGAGCTCGGTCGGGCTCGGGAGCCCTTCTGCGTCCTCGCGCAGGTCGCGGAGCGACTGCTTGAGTGCCTGGAGCTCGAGCGGCGGAATGT
>NZ_JBOHCV010000468.1:0-3891 GCF_050698815.1 Streptomyces sp. | reverse complement strand
GCCTTGGTGGGCTCCGTGCGGAGCTTCAGCTCGCGGGCGTCCGCGAGGCCGTCCTGGTCGGTGTCGGCGCGGGTGGGCGTGGTGCGGAGCTTGAGCTCGCGGGCGGCCGTGAGGCCGTCCTTGTCGGGGTCGGCGGCGCCGTCCTTGGTGCCGTCGCCGTCGGTGTCGGCCTTGAGCGGGGAGCTGAAGCGGTAGCCGAGCTCGGCGAAGTCGGAGAGGCCGTCGCCGTCGGTGTCCTCGGACTTGGGGTCGAGCTTGGCGCGCACCTCCAGGTCGTCGGGGAGGCGGTCGCCGTCGGTGTCCTCCGTCGGCGAGATGCCGTGCTTGGCGAAGGACGCCCAGGTCGGGGTATCGGCCTTGGCGCCGGGCTCGGCGCGGTACCAGACGGTCTCGGTCCTGCCCGGCTGGAGGGTGTTCGTGGGGCCGACGCCCTGGAGCGTCGTGCGCGCGTCCTGGGGGGCGGCGAGCTTCGCGGCGGAGGTGTCCGTGATGCGGTCAGAGAGCTCGAAGGTCAGCGACCATTTGGAGACGGGGTGATCGGAGACGTTCTCGAGCTGGAGCCGGGCGACGTACGAGCCCTCCGTAGCTCTGCCGCGGAGGGCGGCCGGGACCTGGCTCCACGCCGCGTCGCCGGGGGCGACCTGGCGGTAGGAGACATCGACCGTGTCGTCGCGGTAGAGCGTCGCCCCGTCGGTGGCCGCGCCGTCGCCGGGGGTTCCCGCGGCGGCGGGCACGGCCGTGCCGAGGAGAAGGAGTAAGGCCGCGCCGAGGGGCACGGCGGCGCTTCTGTTCATGGGGCCTCCCATGTCTGAAGCCATGCCTGAAGCCATGCCTTTTGTCTCGAAGCTGCCGTTGTGTCACGGCAGTTCGGAATCGAACGGGGAACCTAGCAGACGTGGGGAATGGTTCCCAAGGTGTGGTGGAGGCGAAATTGAAACGTTTGGGAGATTGGTAAGCCCTGTTCCGCTTGTGTTCCTGCTCTGCCTGGGCACCAGCCTGGCGACCAAGGAGGAGCTCGCGGCCAACGGCGGCTACGTGCTCTTGGACGAACTCCCTGACCGGCTTGCTCCCCGCCGCCCGGTCAGCTCTTCTTTGCCCGCGCCTGCCCTACGCACCTGGTGCAGACGCCTTCGCGCCGGACTGACAGGGGCTACTCCTCCTCGTCACCGTCCTCGGGCGTGTCCGGATCACGGAAGGGCCGCAGGCCCTGGCCGGGACCGCTGGCAGTGATATTGAACAGGTACCGGCCCAGGAAGTTGATGTGCCGGTCCTTCAGCGGAGACAAGCGGGCGACGTCCTCGTCCTTGATGTCGTGCCCCTCGGCGCGGAGCCGGGCCACGGCGGCGTCCAGGTAGCGGGTGTTCCACAGCACCACCGCGTTGAGGACCAGACCCAGGGCGGCGAGCTGGTCCTCCTGGCCCTCCCGGTACGCCTGGCGGATCTGACCCCGGCCGCCGTGGCAGACAGCGCGGGCGAGCCGGTGGCGGGACTCCTGCACGGTGAGCTGCCGGTTCATCAGCCGCCGGTAAGTGACATCGACCGGGTCGACCAAGGCGAGCAGGTGCATGGTCTTGTCGATCCGCCCGTACTCGGCGAACGCAGCCCCCAGCGGGGTCGGGTGCCCTTCGCGACCGAACATCCGCAGCAGGTCGTAGGCCCGGACCTGGTTGGTGCTGAGCGACCCGGCCACGCGGAGCATGTCCGGCCAGTGCGTGACGATCCGCTTGAGGTTCACCCTTGTTGCAGGCGACGGCCTCCAGCGGCCCGTACCCCGCAGAGGGCTCCCCGCTGGCGTCGGGCAGATCGGCCGCCAGAACCGCTGATCAGCCAGGTCGCGGAAGCGCGGGGTGAAGCGGAAGCCGAGCATCTTGTACAGGCCGAACGCCATGTCGGAGTACGAGGCGTTGTCGGTGGCCACCATCTCCGGCTTCAGCCCGCCGTCCAGGTTCAGCAGGGTGTCCAGGGTGTAGAGGCTGTCGCGAGGGGTGCCGCGTACGACCATCGCGCCGATCCCGGCGACCTGGTCGTTGACGGCGTTGAGCCAGGTCACGCCGCGTTTGTAGCCGTAGTACTTGGGCGAGGGGGCCGGTGTTGATGCTTCGGACGGGTACAACGAAGCGCAGGCCGTCGACGGAGGCGAGCAGCCCGCCGCCCCACATCTGGGCCAGCTCGATGCGGGATTGCGCGCCGATCAGCGCGGCGTTCGCCGCGGCGATGGTGTCGGCGCGCACGTAGTTCTGGTCGACGTGCGAGAGCCGCAAGCGCCTTGTTGTTCGGGTCGATGACCGGGGTCAGCCCGATGTTGCAGCTCTGGGAGACCAGCAGGCCCTCCATCCGGGTACGCCGGTCGGAGACGTGCCCGAAGGAGCCGAGGAACCCGGTCCAGGAGTGGACCTCGAACAGCAGGTCCGGCAGGTCGATCCTGGGGAGCATGGCTTCGGTGGTGGCCTTCAGCCAGGTCGGGGACTCCGGTTCGCCCACCGCGCCGAGCTTGTCCACGCTCAGCCGGGCACGTCCCCCGCCCTCGGGAACGATGATCTCCACCTTCGCGTCGGCGCCGGCCTCCTCCAGGCGGTCGGCCATCTGCCGCCACGCCGCATCCAGCCCGCGCGTGAGCTGGGCCAGATGCTCGGTCGCGTCCTCGGTCAAGGACAGGCCCGCCAGCACGTCCGGGCGCATCGCCTCCCACCGCGGACCGTCCAGCAGCCGGGCGCGCGGGTCGGCCCACCGGTTCGAGGGGGCCGCGAAGACGTCGCGCCGGTTCAGCGCGCGGTGCAGCTGCTCCAGCACGCACACCACGTACGCGTCCCGGTCGACCGCGCCCTGGGGCAGCTTGGCGTTCGAGAACACCGCCCGGCGCCACACTGCGGGCACCAGGTCGGCATCGACCTTGCGGGCAGCAGCGGCCGGTCCTTGACCCGGCGTCGCGAAAGTGCTGGCAGGCGGCGCACCGCCTTGAGGATGCGCCGCCCGGCCGGGGCCGCGTCCGCGGCCTTGGCCAGCCGCTCGTCCAGCGGCAGCAGCGAGACGTAGGGCAGCACCGACCGCGACATGCGCGGCGCGTCCGGCCAGCCTGGCCGCATCGGCTCCGGCGTCATCGCCCGCGCCAGCAACAGCGCAGCGTCCACTGCCTTCGTCGAGGGCCGCAGCACCACCGCCGCCAGCGTCCTGGTGGCGACGTCCACCAGCCCCGTCATCTCGCAACGGTCCACCGTTCCGTCGTCGTGGACGACCATAACGTCCAGCGGCGTGGAGTCGATCTCCATCACCTCGCCCGGGCGGGCCGCCGTCAGCTGGCCGAGCATCCTCTTCGGCTGCTTGCCCAGCGAACGGCGGTTGCGGGCGGACCCCAGCAGGTGCTGCCCGCGCGAAACTGCGTCCAGCAGCCGGTAAAACGTCGCTCTGGAGGGCATCGGGACCTCTCCCGTGCCGTGCTCGGCGATCAAAAGGCGTTCGACCTGGCGGCGCAGCACCTGTGCGGACACCGTCGGCTCGTTCGTCCGACTGCTGACGACCTGCTCAATCGCGGCTACTACCCGCGGATCGGCCCGGCTGGTCCCGGTCGAGGGTTTGATCAGTCACCGGTCCACCAGTCCCGCAATCCCTTCCCGCTCGAACCGGGTGCGCAGCCGCTGCAGAGTACTCAAGGCCACTTCCGCCTACCGACCGCAGTTCGGCGAGCTTGTTCAGCTCCCGCTGGCGGACCGAGTGCACGTTGGGGTCGTACTCGGGCCTTACCGGCGTGCCCGGATCAACGTCCGGGCGGCCCGTCATCAGCTCCGTCAGATGCCGCTGCCACCACCGGGCCCGCTCGGCAGCTTCCTCGGGCAGACCGTCCAGCACCCCTTCCGCGGGCAGCGGCGGACGAACCGGGCCGGTGCTGAGCACGGC
>NZ_JBOHCV010000467.1:0-7075 GCF_050698815.1 Streptomyces sp. | reverse complement strand
TCGAGGCGCACAGCAAGCCGGACGAGGACAAGCTCTCGCACGGGCTGTCCCGGCTCGTCGCCGAGGACCCCACGATGCGGCTGGAGCAGAACCCGGACACCCACCAGCTGGTGCTGTGGTGCCTGGGCGAGGCGCACATGTCCGTCGCCCTGGAGCGGCTGCGCGGCCGCTACGGCGTGCGTGTGGACTCCGTGCCGCACAAGGTGTCGCTGCGCGAGACCTTCGCCGAGGAGGCGGCCGGGCGCGGGCGGCACGTCAAACAGTCGGGCGGGCACGGGCAGTTCGCGATCTGCGAGATCACCGTGGAGCCGCAGCCGGGCGGCTCGGGCATCGAGTTCGTCGACAAGGTGGTGGGCGGGGCCGTGCCCCGCAATTTCATCCCGTCCGTAGAGAAGGGTGTACGGGCGCAGGCCGCCAAGGGCGTCGCCGCCGGATATCCGCTGGTGGACTTCCGGGTGACGCTGCACGACGGCAAGGCGCACTCGGTCGACTCCTCCGACGCCGCGTTCCAGACGGCGGGCGCGCTCGCGCTGCGGGAGTGCGCGGCCGCGGCACGCGTCCATCTGCTGGAGCCGGTCGCGGAATTGCGGGTGACGGTGGCGGACGAGTACGTCGGGGCGGTCATGAGCGACCTGTCGGGGCGGCGCGGGAGGGTCTCCGGCACCGAGCAGGCCGCGAACGGCAACACGCTGGTACGGGCGCAGATCCCGGAGATCGAGATCAGCCGGTACGCGGTCGAACTGCGGTCGCTGTCCCACGGCACGGGGCGGTTCGCCCGTGCGTACGCCTGCCACGAGCCGATGCCGCAGCAGCTGGCGGGCAAGATCCTGGAAGCGGCGGAAGGCGGCGGCTGATCACCGCTACGCTGGACGAAGCGCGAAGAGGTGTGCCGGCCACGGCGGTTGGGAAGGTGCAGTGGTCGGCACGGCACGCGGGGTGCGCCCCGCGCCGCAAAGCGAAGTGGGGGCTCGGTGGCCGGATTCCAGGATTTCGAGGGTTACGAGGCCGCGTCGGACTTCAGCCCGGGCGCGCAGGTCCCGCTGTCCGGCTCGGGCGGACAGACGGCCGCCACCCAGGCCCTCGCGTCGGCCGCCTATCGCGACGGTCCGATCACGTCCCTCCTCGCGGCGAACAACGAGGCGACGGTGAAGAAACCGCGCGTCTCCCTGTTCGAGCCGAACCTGGGCGAGGCGTTCTCCCGTGCCGTGCAGGTGCGGCTGCTCGGCGGCGCGCGCAAAGCGCTCATCCAGTCCTTCGGCACCGAGCCGCAGTCCGTGGTCGAGCACTGTCTGGCCGCGACCCGGCTCCGTAAGCACCGGGACACCCGGCTGACCGTGATCATGGGCATCTTCGGGCTGCTGTTCCTGCCCGGCACGCTGCTGTGGCTGCTCGCCTTCCAGCTGCGCCGCGCCATGGCCGGCTCGCAGGACAAGCGGGTGGGAGCGCTCGGCGTGGCCGCGATGGTCGCGCTGGGCGGGCTGGCCGTCCTCTTCGTGCTCAAACTCCCGTTCGAGGGTCTGCTCGCCCTCTACCTGCGGGCGATGTTCGTGGCTCCGGTCATCGGCTGGCTGTGGGCGAAGCAGGTGTGCGAGCGGTCCGCCAAGCTGATGCGGGCGCAGTGGGAGCAGCTGCTCGGCGGCGGCGGGGTCGGCGCGAAGATCCCCGAGGCGGTGCCGCAGGACCCGAGCGACGCGGGAGCCGAACGCATCCGGCTCGGCCTGGCCAAGCTCACCGCCGAGCAGGCCAGCAACCTCGTCTACTACGCGGGTCCCAAGGGCATACTCGGCATGGGCACCCGCTGGGGCAGCTGGCAGCTCGCCGAGGAACTGGTGTCGGTGGAGCCCGACGGCGATATCAACCCCTTCCGCAGCTGGGACGTGGTGCGCGCGATCTACGACCAGCTGCGCATGCTGGAGCGCGGACCGCTGCACACCGGCGGCTTCCCCACCCCCTCGATACGGCACTGGATCGTCTCCCCCATCGGCGAGGGCGCCAAGGAGGTCAAGCGTCCCGAGGGCCAGGAGGTGGAGGGCTTCCGCATCAGGGACTTCGAGATACAGCGCATCTGCAACGAGCAGCAGTTCGGCAGCGGCAACCGGCACTATCTGGGCGTGCAGTTCGTGCTCTGGGACGGCCAGCTGGTGATCACGCTGCTGATCACGGTGACAGTGCTGCACCACACGCTGCGCATCGAGGTCACCGGGCACGCGCTCGGTCCCGTACATCCGCTGTTCACGACGAAGCCGAAGGCGGAGACGAAAGAGGTCTCCAAGGGCGTGCGGTTCTGGGAGACCAAGGAGGTGTCGCTGCCGCTGGTGCGCGCCCGCGAGGTGGTGCGGCTCACCGCCCGGGCGCCCTTCACCTGGTTCCCCCCGATGCTGGACTTCCTGGGCGGCAAGCTGAACCTTCCGGAGCCCTTCGGGCTGCGGCACGCCTGGGCGGACAAGCCGTGGCGGCACCGCTTCATGGCGGACGACGCGCTGCGGGCGGCCACGCCGGTGCTGCGGGTGGTGCACGCGGCAGCGATCCGTGTCCTGAAGGAGAACGGCTGCGACACCGAGAAGTTCGGCGCCCGCTCCCTCATCCTCAGCGGCCTCGTCCAGGGCGCCGAGCCCCGTAAGGCCGACGCCTACGACGCGTGACGGACCCCTTGGTGCCGGTGGGCTGCCGGTGGGCTACGCCTCCTGCCAGGCCGCGGCCAGCATGGTGCGGGTGTCGGCGAGGAGTTGCGGAAGCACCCGCGTGTGGCCCACGACCGGCATGAAGTTGGTGTCGCCGCCCCACCGCGGTACGACGTGCTGGTGCAGGTGGGCGGCGATGCCGGCGCCCGCGACCAGGCCCTGGTTCATGCCGACGTTGAAGCCCTGCGCACCGGAGGCGGCCCGCAGGGTGGTCATGGCCCGCTTGGTGAAGTCCGCGAGCTCGCTGGTCTCCTCGGCGGTCAGCCCCGGGTAGTCGGCGACGTGCCGGAAGGGGACGACCATGAGGTGTCCGCCGTTGTACGGGTAGAGATTGAGCACCGCGTAGACGTGCTCACCGCGGGCGAGGACGAGGCCGTCCACGTCGCTCTTGGCCGGGATGGTGCAGAAGGGACAGCCGTCGTCCGCGCCGGGACCCCTGGGCTTGTTCTCACCCTGGATGTAGGCCATGCGGTGCGGTGTCCACAGGCGCTGGAACGCGTCCGGCGTCCCGACCCCGATCTGCTGTTCCGGCTCGCTCGTCATGCGGGCCAGCATAGGACTTGCCGGATGCGGCGCCGGGCCCGAGGTGGCCCCCGGTCCGGCGCCCGTACGGCTACACCCGGCTCTCCACCGCGTCCAGCAGCTCCGCGACCGCCTCGTGGCGCGGTACGCCGTTCTTCTGCGACCCGTCGCGGTAACGGAAGGAGACCGCGCCGGCGGCGATGTCCTCGTCCCCTGCGATGATCATGAAGGGGGTCTTGGCCTTCTGTGCGTTGCGGATCTTCTTCTGCATCCGGTCCGAGGAGGAGTCGACCTCGACCCGCAGCCCCTTCTTCTTCGCCTCCGCGGCGAAGTCCTCCAGATACGGCACGTGCGTGTCCCCGATCGGGATACCGACGGCCTGTACGGGCGCCAGCCACGCCGGAAACGCCCCCGCGTAGTGCTCCAGCAGCACCGCGAAGAAGCGCTCGATCGACCCGAACAGGGCACGGTGGAGCATCACGGGCTGCTGCCGGGAGCCGTCGGCCGCGGTGTATTCCAGGCCGAACCGCTTGGGCTGCTGGAAGTCGACCTGGATCGTGGACATCTGCCATGTCCGGCCGATGGCGTCCTTGGCCTGCACGGAGATCTTCGGCCCGTAGTAGGCCGCGCCCCCGGGGTCCATCACCAGCTCCAGACCCTGCTTGCCGGCGGCCTCCCGCAGCGCCTCGGTGGCCTCCTCCCACTCCGCCGGCTCACCGATGAACTTCTCCGAGGTCTCGTCCCGGGTGGACAGCTCCAGGTAGAAGTCGTTCAGGCCGTAGTCCCGCAACAGGCCCAGCACGAAGGTGAGCAGATTGTCCAGCTCATCAGCCATCTGCTCCTTGGTGCAGTAGATGTGCGAGTCGTCCTGGGTGAAGCCGCGGGCCCGGGTCAGGCCGTGCACGACGCCCGACTTCTCGTAGCGGTAGACGGTGCCGAACTCGAACAGCCGCAGCGGCAGTTCACGGTAGGAGCGGCCACGCGCCTTGAAGATCAGGTTGTGCATCGGGCAGTTCATGGCCTTGAGGCGGTAGTTCTGCCCGTCGAACTCCAGGGGCGGGAACATCCCCTCGGCGTAGTTCGGCAGGTGCCCCGAGGTCTCGAACAGCCCCTCCTTGGAGATGTGCGGGGTGTTGACGAACTCGTAGTCCGACTCCTCGTGCCGCTGCCGCGAGTAATCCTCCATCACCTTGCGGACGACGCCCCCCTTGGGGTGGAAGACCGCCAGCCCCGAGCCCAGCTCCTCCGGGATGGAGAACAGGTCGAGTTCCGCACCGAGTTTGCGGTGGTCCCGCTTCTCGGCCTCGGCGAGGAACTCCAGGTGCGCCTTGAGCTCGTCCTTGGTCGGCCAGGCGGTGCCGTAGATGCGCTGCAGCTGCTTGTTCTTCTCGCTGCCGCGCCAGTACGCGGCGGCGCTGCGCATCAGCTTGAAGGCGGGGATCGCCCGGGTGGTCGGCAGGTGCGGACCGCGGCACAGGTCCTTCCAGCACAGCTCGCCCGACTTGGCGTCCAGGTTGTCGTAGATGGTCAGTTCGCCCGCGCCGACCTCCGCGGACGCGCCTTCGGCGGCCTCTGCCGCCGAACCCTTCAGCCCGATCAGCTCCAGCTTGTACGGCTCGTCCGCCAGTTCCTCGCGGGCGTCCTCGTCGGTGGTGACACGGCGGGAGAAGCGCTGCCCCTGCTTCTGCAGCTGCTGCATCTTCTTCTCGATGAGCTTGAGATCATCGGGGGTGAAGGGCTCGGGAACGTCGAAGTCGTAGTAGAAGCCGTCCCGGATGGGCGGACCGATGCCGAGCTTGGCCTGCGGGAAGAGTTCCTGCACGGCCTGCGCCATCACGTGCGCGGTGGAGTGGCGGAGGATGTCCAGGCCGTCCTGACTGGCCAGCTCCACCGGCTCG
The DNA here is from genome assembly GCF_050698815.1 of Streptomyces sp. Lineage (GTDB taxonomy): Bacteria > Actinomycetota > Actinomycetes > Streptomycetales > Streptomycetaceae > Streptomyces. The sequence goes on along the minus strand of NZ_JBOHCV010000467.1, from coordinate 1,974 downwards.
ATCTGCTCCCCGTCGGCCGGCACGTAGGCCAGGTCCTTGAGCTGCCCCGCGACGCGGGCGGCGATGACGGTGCGCTCGCCCTCGAAGAGAGCGGCAGCCGTCGTGCCCGTTGTCACCACACGCTCTTCCCGCTCGGAATCGCGTTGGATGATCACACGGACGTCCGCCACCGGTCTCTCCTGACTCTCACCTGGGTCGCGCCCACGAGCGTCGGCGCAGCTGGAATGCTACCGAGCCCGGTGCCCTCCCCGCGAAGCGGTTACGACCTGGTACAGCTCGTAACCGCCGCCGACGGCGCGGGTGGACGGGCATGAACGGCAGAAGGCCGGCCCGTCACTCGACGGACCGGCCTCCGGTACGGGGTGGGCGATACTGGGTTCGAACCAGTGACCTCTTCGGTGTGAACGAAGCGCTCTTCCGCTGAGCTAATCGCCCGCTCGCGGCACGCGCAGCACCATACAGTGCCGCTCAGTCTTCATCCAAACCCCTTTCGAGCCACCGCCGGAGCCCGCGCCGTCCTGCCCGCATCATCAGTGCGTGGTTCGCACGGAAGAGGGGCCGCCCGGGCCACGCCAGCCTCCTCATCGACGGCTTGCGCACCTCCACCCGCTGCTCGTAGAGCGCGCGGGTGCCGGTGCCGTACGGAGTCACCGTCCATCGGGCCCAGCCCGCCACGTCACCGGTGATCTCCATCTCCAGTACCCCCGCCGCCTGGTCGTGACGGGTCGCGCTGCCCGTGATGCGCAGGTCGTAGGGGAGGACGGAGCGGATGCGTGCGGTGCCGGACCGCTCGTCCAGCCCGCGTACCTCCCGCACTTGGGGCCACCAGGAGGGATAGTCCCCGGCACGCTCGAGGGCGGCGTACACCTCCGCGGGCGCGGCGGCGAGCACCCAGACGCTGCGGAAATGGAAACGATGGCGGCTCGACATCCCGGGGCACTCCTCCGCGTCCGTGCTCGGTCACCGGCATCCTGTCACGGAGATCGCCCCGCCGAATTCCGCGATACCGCTGGGGGCTTGGTCCTGGCAACGGCACCGGAAAAGCGCGCGGAGCACGGCCTTCCGTCCCTTTCCCCCACTCCGCCGAAAGTCTCCGAGGCTGAATTCCCGCCCGTTGTCCGGTTCGTGAGAGAAACGTCCGGTGAAGTCGCCCCGGTGCACAGGACCGCGTCCCGGCGCATACAAAAGAACAGGGCCCGAAGGCTTCGGCCTTCGGGCCCTGTTCAGGGGTGGGCGATACTGGGTTCGAACCAGTGACCTCTTCGGTGTGAACGAAGCGCTCTTCCGCTGAGCTAATCGCCCGCTGCGCGCTCCAGATTACCGCATGTCAGCGGGTGCTCATGACCGCGCCCGCTCCTCCCGCCGCTGCCGCTCCCACCGTTCCCGCTCCGCCTGCTCCGGCGGCTCGACCTGTTCCGCCGCACCGGACCACTCGGGAGGGGTCCGGCCTTCCTTGCGCAGCGCGCGCTCCTGCCGCCTGACCTTCACCCAGCGCGCCCACTCCCGCAGCTTCCGCTTCGTCCAGCGCAGCACACGCTGCGCCCAGGGAAACTCCGTGGCCCAGACACCGATCCCGGCGAAGATGATCAGCCAGCCGGGGCCGGGCAGCGGCAGCATGATGACGCCGCCGACGACGACAGCCAGGCCGACCAGGAAGATCACGACCTGCCAGCTGCGATGCAGGGGCGGGGACGCCTTGATGAACCGGGGTGCTCGTGACCCCAGCGGCTTCTCGTCACTCTCCGCGTTCATATTGGCCACCGTACCCGAACTTCCACTCGTCACCGGAATAGCCGTACGCCGCAAAAACGACGCAGGCCATATCAAGGGCTCCAATGTTCACAAAGCGGTCAGAGGGGTTTACAACCGACGAGTACGTGGCATGTCGATTTCGCCGACGTGCGAACCCCCGAGCGCACACTGAGCGAAAGGCCCTGGCGCTTATGAACACCACGGTCAGCTGCGAGCTGCACC